>JAEDFO010000083.1 GCA_016292745.1 Muribaculaceae bacterium
CAAAAATGGCAAAGCCGCGAGGCGCCATAGCGCCAGCGGAGCGAAACAACAGATGGCAAAACATTTCACCCTAAGCAGCCCGCACACAAACAAAATTAAGATGGCCGACTCTCACGAGTCAGCCATCTCTCCCCCAATCACATTATACAATTATTGTTTTCAATTGTATAAGTGTTTTATCGTTTTGTCAGGCCTTATTGTTGCCTGATGCGTTCTTTCCAAGTTTTTTCTCTTCGTGCATTATCATGAACGTTGAGTACACCTGCAGCACAGCGCCTACGGTGAGGAATGCCAGCCAATCGCGTGCCGATGGCTGATAGAACATCAGTCCGGCGGCAACCACATAGCACATTGCCGACACTTTGCCCATACGATAGAGGCGTCGGATGCGCAGCGACTCGCCTTTGTAGGTCTCGAAAATGCGGGCTACGAGGGCTCCGGCAGCGCCCACGGCAAACAGGTAGGGCGTATAGGGCCACTTCACCATCAGCAGCGGCAGTGCGGCTGCCACCAGAATGGCCAAGAGCGATATGCTCAAGCAGTAGTCAATTATTTTCGGGTTGTTCTTAATATTCATGTTATCAACGTCTTATGGAATAGGAGTTATGAAAATGTCTTCTCCGGCGCGCTTCATCTCATACTGTTCGCGGGCTATTCGTTCAAGTTCCTCGCGGTTGGTATTGAGTTCGCGCGTCTTCTGCATGAAATAGTTTGCCGAGTCAAGGTTGGCTTGTATTTCGGCCTTCAGGTCGGCAATGATTCTCTTGTTTTCGTAAATGGTGAAGATATTGTTTTGCTGAACAAACAAAATCATCACCGCGCCAACAATGATGATAATGAAGGGGATATTGAGCCACGCAGGTATGTGCAGGCGGCTCTTCAGCGATGGTTTGTCGTTCTCTTCACTCATATTTCCAACGTTCTCTATTTCAATTCATTCTATGCCCTATTTCAGCAGGTCGGGCCTCAGACGACGGGTGCGTTCAACGGCCATGTCGTAGCGCCATTCGTCAATTTTTGCCTGATGCCCCGACAGTAGTATGTCGGGCACGCGCCAGCCCTTGTAGTCGGCCGGACGAGTGTATACCGGTGGTGCCAGCAGGTTGTCCTGAAACGAGTCGGACAATGCCGACTGCTCATCGCCGATGGCTCCTGGCAACAGTCGCACTATGGCATCGGCCACAATGGCTGCCGGCAGTTCGCCGCCGGTGAGCACATAGTCGCCGATGGTGATTTCGCGAGTCACCAGGTGCTCGCGGATGCGATAGTCGATACCCTTGTAGTGTCCGCAGAGTATTATCAGGTTATGGCAAAGCGACAAGGCGTTTGCGGTGGCCTGTGTGAACTGCTCGCCGTCGGGGGTCATGAATATCACCTCATCATACTGGCGCTGGGCCTTCAGCGCCTCTATAGCGCGGTCAACCGGTTCTATCTGCATCACCATCCCTGCTTCACCTCCAAAGGGGTAATCATCGGTCTTCCGATGTGGGCGCAGCGAATAGTCGTGCAGATTATGTACCACAATTTCTGCCAAACCTTTGTCCTGGGCTCGTTTTACTATCGAATACCCCAATGGCGACTCGAGGATTTCGGGCATCACAGTGAGTATATCGATTCGTAATTTGGTGTCTGACATAAATCAAGCAATAATTGGGACTATGCAAATATAGCACGAATAGTTATAGAAACAAAGCAATAATCGCAATATTTTTGGCGTCGCTGCAACGCTATGCCACCTATCTGGCGGCTATGCCTGCGCTGTAGGCTGATAGTCGGAAATTTCGCTGGCGGACGGCTCGTTGTGCAATTCTGGCTGGCTATCAGCAGTTTCGGCTGTCGATGCTGCCTTGGGCTTGCGGCGGCGTGGACGGCCGCGACGCTTGGGCTTCGCTGCCGGCTCAGCACCTTCGGCGTCAGCCATCGCTTCTTCACCATCTTCCTGCACTTCGGCCTCGCCTTCTGCAGCTTCGGCGGGTGCTTCAGCGGTCTCAGCAGGCATCTCAGCCTCTGGCGATGCGGCATAATCTGCTGCCACATCTTCAGCGGCAACCAATGCTGGTTCCGAAGCCTCTACATACGTTGCCACCACGGGCGTCTCGGCTCCTGCCGTTTCGGCCGGCACGGGGTCAGCACCTTCGGCTTCGGCTATCTGTGCCACCGCCTCCTCCACCTCGGCTGCCGCTACTGCGGCTGCGGCGTCGGCAGGCTGTGCCTTGGGCTTGCGTTTGCGGCGGCGCTTGGCCTTGGGCTGCTCGGCTGGGGTATCGGCGGCTGCCTCGGTTGCCGATGCCTGTTCCTCAGGCGTTTCCACCTTTTTTGCCTCTTTTGGCTGCTTTTGGGCTTTTGGCTGCGCCTTGGCGGGCTTTTCTGTTGGCTTCTGCTCGTTGGCATTCTCCTTGTTTGCCGAATCGGCACGGGCGGCATCAAGAATCATGGCTCGCATCTTGCGGTCGCTCTTTATGATGCGCATGGCCTCTTTGGCGGCATTCTGGTGAGCCTCTTTCTTGGTGTAGCCTTTGCCGGTGGCTATCTGGATGCCCGACACGGCAACCGATGCAATAAACACCGGACTTCCGTCGGCATCAACACGGGTGTCGACAACCGAGAATTCGTAGTCGATGTGTTGCTTCTGCGACCACTCTATGAGGGTCGACTTGAAGTTGGCGTTGTCTTTGGCAAACTGGTCGAGCTCGCGGTCTATTACCTTGGTGAGAATAAACCGCTCGGCATATTTGTAGCCGCGGTCAAGGTAGATGGCACCGATGAGGGCTTCCACTGCATTGCCGTAGATGTAATTGTTGTGGGTATGCGAATGGCGCGCCTGGCGTATGTATTTGTCGATGCCGAAGCTCAGGCCCAGCTGGTTAAGGTGTTCTCGCTTTATGATTTTGGCGCGTGTGTCGGTCAGAAAACCTTCGTTGCGCTCGGGAAAACGGCGGAACAGCAAATTGCTCACCACACTGGTCAATACGGCATCGCCCAGATACTCAAGGCGCTCATTGTCAATGTGCTTCCCATTTCGGTCAACGGCCTGCGCCGAGCTGTGAATAAGCGCCTCGTTGTAGTAACGCAGATTCCGCGGGTAGAAGCCGATGATATTACGGAAAAACACATAAAGCTCCCTCTCATGCGAGAAAGGGAGCTTTATGATATGGATTAAATCGGAAATCAAAACGAAAATTATTCGCCAACGTACTTCTTCACGATTACGCAAGCGTTGTGGCCACCGAAACCGAACGTGTTCGACAGTGCAGCGTTTACGGTGCGCTGCTGAGGCTTGTCGAAGGTGAAGTTCAAGTTATAGTCGATGTTCTCGTCGCGGTCTTCCGGGTCGTGGTTGATGGTCGGGGGCACGATGTCGTGCAGAACCGACTTCACGCAGAAGAGGGCTTCGAGGGCGCCTGTGGCTCCGAGAAGGTGTCCAGTCATCGATTTGGTTGAGCTGATGTTTAGCTTGTAGGCATCAGCGCCAAACACTTCGAGGATGGCTGCAACTTCCGAAACGTCGCCTACGGGTGTTGAAGTGCCGTGAACATTGATATAATCGATTTCTGATGGGTTCATGCCTGCATCGCGCAATGCATTCTGCATCACAAGCTTAGCGCCAAGTCCTTCGGGGTGCGACGCTGTGATGTGATATGCATCGGCCGACATTCCGCCACCTACTACTTCGGCATAAATTTTTGCTCCACGAGCTTTTGCATGCTCCAGTTCTTCGAGAATCAGACATGCCGAACCCTCGCCCATCACGAAGCCGTCGCGCGAGCCGCTGAACGGACGCGATGCGGTCTCGGGGCTGTCGTTGCGGGTCGACAATGCGTGCATGGCGTTGAATCCGCCAACACCAGCCGGATAGATGGCTGCTTCGGCTCCTCCGGTTACGATTGCATCGGCCATGCCGAGGCGTACGTAGTTGAAGGCGTCGATTAGTGCATTCGTCGACGAAGCGCAGGCCGATACGACTCCGAAGTTCGGGCCGTAGAAATGATGGTTAATCGAGATGTGGCCGGCTGCTATGTCTGCAATCATCTTTGGGATGAAGAAGGGGTTGTATTTGGGGCCCATTTCTGCGCCATGCAATGCATAGTTACCCGCTTCTTCCTCGAAAGTATGCAATCCTCCGATACCGGCAGCGAAGATTACGCCTACTCGCGTATGGTCGATTGCTTCATTATCCAATTGAGCATCTTCTATTGCCTGATTGGCTGCCACAAGGGCATACTGACAATAGAGGTCGTATTTACGGGCTTCCTTGCGGTCGAAATAATCGTTCGGATTGAAGTCCTTAACCTCACATGCAAATTGGGTCTTGAACTTGGAGGCATCGAAATGAGTAATCGGTCCCGCGCCACTCACGCCCTTCAGGGCGTTAGCCCACGTCGACTCTACATCATGGCCGAGTGGGGTGAGCGCTCCGAGCCCAGTTACTACAACTCTTTTTAATTCCATTTATTAGAGAATGTAATGTCGTGGTATGAAAAATAATTATTTCTGAGCTTCTTCGATGTATGCGATAGCGTCGCCTACAGTCTGGATGGTCTCAGCCTTTTCGTCTGGAATCTGAATACCGAATTCCTTCTCGAATTCCATGATGAGCTCTACTGTATCGAGTGAATCAGCACCGAGGTCCTGGGTAAATGTAGCTTCTGGGGTAACTTCTGATTCGCTTACTCCGAGTTTGTCAACGATAATAGCTTTTACTCTTTCTGTAACTTCAGACATAATTGTAAAAATTTTAGTTAGTTATAAAAATATTTTCGAATAATCAGTTTTTGAAATTCTTGGCAAAGTAAATAATAATTCTTTGAATATAAAAGGATTCTGCGTTATTAATTGTAATTGACGGCACATTTTGTACCCAAATGTGCATTTTAAGCCCCAAAATAACGCTTTTTTTCCGTTATTTTTTTTCATCGGTATGGCTCATCGGCTCGTTTTATCATCCGGCAGGTCCTCTGGAAGCACCCGATTTTTAATGTAAAGCCCGCCACGCCTCACGGCTCAGCAGGCCGAGCGTATTTATTAAGTTAGCCAATTACTGTTATTTTTCTTTATTCAACTGACATTTCGGCCCAATTCAAGGCTCAGTTATGCCACTGAAAAGCCGACTCCTCACTGCTGGCGTGCCACTGTCCAAGTGCTTGCTCAAGCTGGCGTAGCTTCCGGCGGTAGAACATGAAAATAACCGTCCCTATCACCAATCCGGCAACAGCGCCAACCACCATACCCACATCAGCCCCAGGTACATCGCCAACTGCTATGCACAGCTCCGAAACGAACGGCACCAGAAACACCAGAGCCACCGCTACCCCAAGATAATAGGCCTTTCGCAGCCGTACCGACCGCTCCAACGCCTCTACCACCGGCATCGACGCTATGTCGATGCCTCGTGCCATCCGGTAAAGCAATATCTCGCGCACCTCGGTTACCGCTACAAACAGAAGCCCCGTGACACTCAACCCCCAAAACTGTGGATGTGACATGTCGATGTCGAGAACCGCAAGGCACAGCACAAAATACGGAATCAATAGTGGGATAAGCCAGCAGCCCCACGCACAATGGCGACGGAACGTGCCAAGCGACGAAGAAGCCTTCCCGCGGATTACGCGCTCAACCATAGCCGCATTCTCCGTTTCCAGGCGGCTAAGCCGGTCGTTAAGGGCCGACCACGACTGTTGCATCTTGTCAATATCCATAATATATATATTGTGTTTATTCGTTTGCCATTTTTGTCAATTTATCCTTCACTCGATGAATGCGTATTCCCACATTCGCCTTCGTGATACCCATTATCTGCCCTATCTCGTCATACGCCGTGCCATCGAGCCAAAGCATTATCAGAGCCTTCTCAAGTGGGTCCAGACGCTCTATCAGCCTGTACATCTCCCTGAGCTGCTCCAAACGCTCCGGCGATTCGTCGATGAGCGACATCTGCTCCGACAAACTCTCATGCTCGCTATGCCGACGCATCCGGGCACTGCACGTGATGCAAGTGTTGATACAAACTCGGTAAATCCACGTGCTCAACTTCGACCTATTCGCAAAGCCATCGATGCTCGTCCACAGATTCGCAAGCACCTCCTGCTGCAAATCGTTGAAATCGTCGAGGCTGCGCGCATACATATAGCACACCTTCGCTATAAGCGGAGTGTAGCGCTCTACTACATCGCGGAACATCGCCTCGCGCAAGTCTGTATTGGGTTTGGTTGACATATCAGGTTTCAATGTTACACTATATTAGTAATCGCAAACCAAAATTAATTACACAAAGAAACAAAAAAAATCCACACCTCCCCCCGCCACCCACAAGCGCAGCGATACACCGCCAGCCACCCAAAGGGCGAAGCCAGCCCGAAAGGGCTATTTGCCTCGAAGAGGCAACCCCTTATCTAACCCCACACTAGCGAGCTCCGACGGAGCGAGTCTGTGTGGGGAAAGCCATGCACGCCACAAAGCAGCCCGACAGGCTGCCCGACCCCCTCGCCACAAAATTACCACCAACACCACCCACCGCATTGCGAAAACCGCCACAACCA
>JAEDFO010000084.1 GCA_016292745.1 Muribaculaceae bacterium
AAGGCGAAAAGATGATACTAGTGGTATTCGTGGCGATGTCGGAAACCTAACGGCACATACGGTCAACACCATCGTCTCCCCCTCTACAGAATCGTAGGCTTTAAGGCACTCAGTTATCTTGGAATAAAAAAAGCCTGCAGGAGCGGTTGGCTCGCTTGCAGGCTGATGATTATAACGTACGAATTACTTTCCGAGGGTGAATGTGCGCGATGCAATGCGGAAATTGTCGGCGAAGAGTTCCACACGGTAGTCGCCGGCAGTAAGGGTGGTGTTGATGTTCCAATAGATTTTTATGCCGGCAATTTCCTCGCCGGTGTATTCTATTGTCTTGAGCTCGGTGTAAGGGAGCTTTGAGCCTTCGAACTCAAACGAGCCGTTTCCGCCCAGCAGCGAGCCTTCAGGGTTGGTGATGCGCATATATATGGTCTTCTCGCCCACCGGAGTTGAGTTGTTCTGCGGCAAGGTGAATTGCACCAGCAGTTGCTTGGCCTTCTTGAGTTTCTTCTCCACCTTTCCGGAACTCTTTATCGAGGTGAGCGACAGGCCAGTGACGTTAAGCTTCTCGGCAAGTGTCATACGCTCGGAGAGTTCTTCGTTGGCTTTCGACACTTCGCTCACTTTCGAGCTGAGGCGCTTGTTCTGGTCCTTTATTTCCTTGTTCTCGGCGCGCAACCCGGCATTTTCCTTGTTGAGAGTGTCGATTTGCTCCACATAGTGGCGGAGAATGTTCTTGAGGGTGGCAATCTCGTTTTTGAGTTCCTTTATACGCTTCTCGCTGGTAATCTTCTGGGTCTTGAGTTCGGTGAGGAGTTTCTCCACCTTATCCTTTGCCTCGCCATACTTGATAATGAGCGAATCGTTTGACAGAAACTTGGTCTGGGTTTCATAATTCTGGAATTCGGTGCTCAGTTGGTCGTACTCACCGGCAAGGCTAAGTTGCTCATTGGCAAGCTGTAGCATCTCGTTCTGCTTTTTCACCTGGGCCATTTCAGTCTGAGTGTAGATACTGAACACCACCAAAGCCAGCACCAATGCTGCAACTACGGCAGCACCGATGTATATGTATTTTCTGTTTTCTGCTGTAATCTTCATTGTTTCAGTTATGATTTCGAGCTGCAAAGTAAGCGAAAAATATTGAGATTATCAATACTATTGCTTACTTCCACAGTTTGAAGCCTTTCCCGAGCAAGAAAGGCATTTACCACATAAAACACCAACGACACTGCAACGAGCCTGTTGACATTGAACGATGAAATCCAGCAAAGCCCATAAGCACAATGCTAAAGGCATAGAGCGATGCAATGAACCACAGCACCTCGTTTTCACCATTCTGGAATATAAGGCCTTTAAGTTCTTCGGTGAACCTGTGTATCAATAGCACATATTTATTTTAAATTTCATCAATATTGATTGCCACACCTCAAAGTTTTATACGTCGGCTTCGAGCAATTGGGCCAGAGGGGCGGTCCAATCGGCGTTGGTATCCACGTGGAGGCCTCTGATGCCCACCGCTTCGGCAGCACCGATGTTCTTGGCGCTGTCGTCGATGAATATGCATTCATCCGGGCGCATTCCGTCGGCCTGCAGTGCGTAGCTGAAGAAATCGCTGTTAGGCTTGTAGCGCTTCATCTCGTAGCTGCAGAAGAGCGAGTCGAAATAGTCGGAAATCGGCTTTCCGGCAGGGCTGAAGCGGCTGCTGCGGGTATATTCCATTATGAACGGATTGGTGTTGGTGAGCAGGCACAAGTGGTAGTGCCGACGCAACTCAGCAAGGCGGTCGAGGCGCGACTGCTCCACCCCTCTTATAAATCCGAGCCAGCAATGCATGGCCTCGTCGTGCGATACGCTCTCGCGGCCTACCGCCCGGGCCATTTGGCGGCAAAACTCGTCGGCATCGATGCGTCCGGTCTCAACATCGAGGAAAAAGCCCTTCTGACCGTATTCGCCCATATAAATGTCGGGGTCGATACCGGCCTGGCGGAATCGGCGGAAGGCCTCGGCTGTGTCCTGCTGGAATATCACACCGCCCATATCAAACAAAATATTCTTTATCATAGCATTTACCACTATTTCTCAATACTAATAACGGATATATTCAATAAATTATTTTGGGCCTAAAATGCATATTTTCGGACGGCGGTTATTGGCTGCCGAGAATCAGCAACACAAGGCCGAGTATGAGCACCGACAAGTCGATGAGCTTGAGCCGGATGTTCTTCTCGCGCAGCACTGCCACACCATAGAGAAACGACACCAGCACGCTGCCGCGGCGTATCATAGATATTACCGAAATCATGGCGTCGTCGCACGATAGCGAATAGAAGTATGCTACATCGGCGCAGGTGAGGAATATCGATATCAGGGGGATGGTCCAGCGGAAGCGGAACGGAGTGGCATCGTGTCCGGGAGTCAGCCGCTTGATTATCAACACCGTTACTCCCATAATGATGCACTGGTAGGCCGTATACCACGCCTGTACTTGCAGCGGCTGGTAAAGGCGTAGCAAATATTTGTCGTAGAGGCCGCTGATGGCTCCCATGAGCATCGACATTATTGCCAACCACAGCCACCGGTTATGGCGTGCGCTGATTCCCTCTTTCTTGCCCAGACGGCTCACAAGATACAGCGAGGTGAGGCCAAGAATCACACCACCCCACTGCATCAGATTGAGGCGCTCGCCGAATATCAGCAACGCACCTATGAGCACCATCACCGGGCGGGTGGCATTGATGGGGCCAGCTATGGTGAGCGGCAGGTGCTTGATACTGAAATAGCCAAGAATCCACGACGACAACACTATGAACGACTTGAGTAATATGAGCAGATGGGCGTGCAGGGTGCCGTCGAAGATGGTGTTGCCCCGCACGAGGTCGACAATAGCCGTTGGGCACATCAGCAGGGCGCAGAACAGGGTGTTGAGGAAAAGAACGGTGAGCACATTGTTGCCCACAAGCGATTCTTTTTTCGATATGTCGTACAGTCCGAGAAGTACTGAACTGACTACTGCAAGCAAAATCCACATAGCAATATTCTATCTTATAGGTTTCGAGAAAGTTCCTTGACATGGCCCACACAACGGGGAATCTCGTTGCGATAATGGGTCACATAGATTAGCGCCACCGAGGGGTCGGCCATACGACGCTCTATCACCTCGGCCACGATGCGTTTGCGCTCGGCGTCGAGGCCATGCAGCGGCTCGTCGAGGATAATCAGCGAAGCATTCTTCATGAATGTGCGCGCCAGCAGAGCCAGCCGCTGTTCGCCGCTCGAGAGCGTCGGGAACCGACGATTGGCCAGATGGGCAATGCCGAGGGTGGCAAGCCACCTGATGGCCAGTTCATTGGCTTCGGCTGCCGGGGTGCGGTAGCAACCCACATAGTCGCTCAACCCCGAAGCCACCACCCGAAGCACACTCTCGTCGTTGTTGAAGTATAGGTGCATCTCCGGCGATATGTAGGCAATTCGGCGCTTGATGTCCCAGATGCTTTCGCCGGTGCCACGACGAAGGCCAAACAGGGTGATATTGTTGCGGTAGCCTTGCGGATTATCGGCATATATCAAGCTCAGGAGCGTACTTTTGCCCGAGCCGTTGCGGCCAAGCAGCGCCCAACGCTCGCCAGGCGCTATCTGCCAGTCGACATGCTCAAGGATTGTTCGGCCGGAGTAAGCCACGCGGCAGTCGTTAAGTTCCACCACGTTGCCTTCAGATGGCTCAACCATAGGATATTCAGGCATCTGCGCAATGTCGGCATCGCTGGCGAAAAGCGTATCGAATGCAGAACTCATCGATTCAACCCGGCCACTCACTTCGACCGACGGCATAATGCACAGGTCCTTCACTGGCACCACCACATCGGTGAAGCAAGGCATATCGTGAGGGTTGCACAGCAATAGCATGACGGCCGTACCTCCGGCAGCTATCTGCGATATGAGCGAGTTGAGCAAGCCACGCGATTGTTCGTCGAGACCGATGTAAGGATTGTCGAGAATAAGCAAGTCGGGGTCTTCGTCGAGCATTCCGGCAATGAGGAATTTACGGAGTTCACCGCTTGAGAGATAGTTGATTCGCTTGTCGGCAATGTCGCTGAGTTCGAGTGCGCTGCAAAGGCATTGCCAGCGCTGATGATTCCAGCGGCGCGCCACCACTTCGGCCACAGTAGGCACATCATCGTTGGCGGTGGCCTCGAATCGCTGCTGATAATATCCACCTGCGCTGCCGGTGAGCGAATGAATGTCGGAAAACTCGATGCGCCGCACCACAGTGGCACTGCGGTCGCCCTCAATTCGGTTCATGGCTATGTTCCACCCCCGCTCGAGAATCATTGCCAAAGTGGATTTACCCGAGCCGTTCGGACCCAGCGCAACATATACTTTTCCTCGCTTGATTACCAATCCGGCAGGATTGGCCAATGTGACTCCTATGTATTGGAGCGTAGGGCTCACAGCCGATAACAGAATGCTCATTTCCCTTCGTTAATTTGGCGCAAAAGTAGTGATTTTTGTAATTATTTTTCCATATGTGTGGCAAAATTGCCGTTTTCAATGCTAATTTTGCAGCATAATTTATGAGTTGTACAGATAATAACCCCACCAACAGTTCAGCCGCGGCAGCCACTGCGGCCGACGGTGAGTTGCATTTCAGCGATTTCACCCTCGAGTCCATACCTTTGGTTGCTCCCTACCTGCCACTGTTCCGCAGCAACACCTGCGACATGACACTTGGCGGCATATACATGTGGATTGACTATTTCAGGTATCGATACTGCATACACAACGACACATTATTTATAATAGGTCGTGAAGAGGACCATCGGCTGAAACCGGCATTCTCGGTGCCGCTGGGCAAGATGACAATTGCCGACAGCCTGCCGCTGATGCACCGCTATGCCCTCAGCCACGGATTTGCCCTTACCTTCTCGGCTGTGCCCGAGGCATACCTCGACGAGTTCAGGGCACTCAATCCGAAAACGATAACCGAAATAGAGGGATGGAGCGACTATGTGTACTGTGCCGAGGCCTTTGCCACATTTGCCGGCAAGAAGATGAACAAGAAGCGCAACCAGCTGCACAAGTTCGAGGCACAGCACCCCGAGGCTACAACCGAGCCTATAACCGATGCCAACCGTGGCGAAGTGATGGATTTCTACCGTCAACTCGCCTCCACAGTGAAGGACGAGCCGCTTGCCCGATACGAATACCGGCAAGTGGGCCGCATGCTCGACAATCTGGAGCATTTCCCGTTTATTTCGCTGGTGCTGAAGGCCGACGGCCGAGTTGTAGGGTTCTCCATAGCCGAGATTGTGAACGATACGCTTCATGCCCACATCGAGAAGGTTGACCACTCATATGCCGGCGCCACCGAATACCTCAACCGGGCGCTCATGAACCATGCGCTCGCCATCGAGCCGCGACTTCGATTCGAAAACCGGCAGGACGATGCCGGCGACGCCGGGCTGCGCCAATCGAAAATGTCGTACAACCCCATTGCCTTGCTGGCTAAATACGATGTGGAATTCTAACGCAAGAATATGAAACGGCTGATAGTGATAACCGGGCCTACGGGCATAGGAAAGACCAATGTGGCAATCGAGATTGCCGAGCGGCTCGGCACCGAGATTGTGTCGGCCGATTCGCGTCAGATTTATCGCGACATTCCCATCGGCACGGCGGCCCCTGATGCAGGCCAGTTGGCTCGAGTGCGCCATCACTTTGTGGGCACACTTGGCCTCGACGAGTATTTCAGTGCAGCACAATACGAGGCCGAGGCACTCGAGGTGATTGCCCGCCTGCATTCCTGTCACGACGATGTGGTGATGTGCGGCGGCTCGATGATGTATGTCGATGCCGTGTGCCGCGGCATCGACGACATTCCCACCATATCGTCCGAAATCCGCAACCATCTCATGGAACGCTACGAGCGCGACGGCATCGAATCGCTCCGCATCAGCCTGCTCGGATACGACCCAGAATACTATCGCATGGTCGATCTCAACAACCATCGGCGCATTATCCACGCGCTCGAAATATGTCTGCAGGCCGGTGTGCCCTACTCATCGCTGCGCACTGGTGAAGCCAAGAAAAGGCCGTTCGAAATTGTAAAGATTGCGCTCAACATGCCGCGCGAGCAACTTTTCGACCGCATTAACCGCCGCGTGGACGCCATGATGCTCGAGGGTCTGGAACAGGAAGCTCGAAAAGTGTATCCACTACGACATCTCAACTCGCTTAATACCGTGGGATTCAAGGAGATGTTTGCATATTTCGACGGAACGCTCAGCCGCGACACCGCCATAGAACGGATAAAGAAAAACACACGGGTATATGCCAAGAAACAGCTCACCTGGTTTGCCAAGGATTCACAGATAATATGGTGCGAGCCCTCGGCCGACGCCGTGGCATCGATTATCCGTTTTTAATTGACATAATTTAAAATATTCATATTTATTGTCTATAAATTACATATTTTCATCTATAAAAAT
>JAEDFO010000027.1 GCA_016292745.1 Muribaculaceae bacterium
TATGCCAATAGTACAAGAAATCTGGACAGCCGACAGCGTTTACCGCTATCGCATGGCAGAAATCGACAGTGTAACATTCCAATCACCAAAAAACGTTCCTCTTGAAAATGCCATCGACCTTGCGGGGGAAATAGCTCCATATGTTTTAGGAGTTGAGTATGGCGACTACGACATTATCCTTCACCTTGCAAGCACAACTCCTGAGGATTTAATTCCTGAGTCAGGTTGTGGATTATATCAGTTCGAAGCATCGGAGGCATTGCCTGATGGTTTTGCAGCAAAAGCATATTGGATTAGCAATTATGGCAACGAAATAAAAGTATACTGCGAAAGCACTGAATTCGATGAAATATTCGAACAGCTATCGTGGGTCGGTGGTGGTGATATACACCTAGAACCGGAATCGGAAGTTACCGAGACCTACACCGCTCGTGCTATAAGCCGCGCCGGAGAGTCATATGTATATTCGACTATTCTAAATTATCCCGATTTGCTGTCTGGAACAATAGAAATGACCGATGAACTGCGCGACATTCCCGCAGGTCCAGAAGTCGCACAAATTACAGGAAAAGTAACAATGAGTCCGGACATGATAAGGGCATATTCCGGGGCTTATGTCATCAAAACTCCGAACGGCAGCAAAAAGAAAGTTCGCCGACTAACATCGATTCTGGAAAGTGATGTAAAAGCGACAGTAAGTGGGCGCTACAATATTGGTTCGGCAAATCATTCAGTCGGTTCAAACCGCAAGATCAGCCAAAACATTTCTTTTGGACTAGGTCAGACTTTCAACGTCACCGTTACCGGGAATATGAAATTAACAGGCATTATGGGTATCGACTTCTCCCATGAAGCAGGATATAAAGCATCTATTACAACCGAGGTGAAATACGACGACAATTCGAATCCAATATGCGAATCGAATGGAAGCCTGAAAATAAAATCCAACGAATCGAGCAAACTATCGGCATCATTCAACGGCAGCCTATCTATCACAGAGTCGTTTACGGTTACTATGGTTCAAACCGGCGATTCGCTCAAATCGATAAGTAACGTATTCACATATGGTTCGAAATTGGATGGTTCTGCATTATTCCGCACCTCTGATGCCAAAGTGGCGGCAACCGACAACAATCTGTACCAACGCATAACAGCAACTGGTGTGAAATTAACTCCCATAGCGAGCCTTACAGGAAGTGCAAAATATTGCTCCGCAACGCATAAGCTTTCCACGTTGTCATATAAGCCTAAACAGGAAACATTTTATGCAGTGCCAGTATATTCTTTTGCACGATTCGACGGCAATAGTGGTGAAGTTACTTATAACATGACAGGTAAGGCCATGGAATTTGCATCTTCAAATTCCGGTGCTGCCGTACAATCCGATGGCAATCTGACATTCTTCAACACCAGCAACTACTGGCCGGCCGCACAGAATTTTACTACCAAAGTTAACTACAACGAAGGGCCATGCAATAAGATTTATCCTACAGCAACATTACCTGGCGGTCAGCGAATTCTTGCCGCTCCAGCTTATCCATCACATTGCGATATGATTTTCCCAACATATGCTGTTTTGGAATCAGGAGGAATTCACTTCACCATTGGAGCGCCAATAATTGGCTCAGCTAAGAATGGGACAACTGCCGTAAATGTTGGCAATGTATTCCCAAGCAAATAAAAATAGGTACTATTACAATGTCCATTCATATCCAAAACGCGGACCTGAAAAGTCCGCGTTTTTATACACCAAAGGCTGGCTTTTGGCCAGCCTTTAATGTATATGGAATTAGTTGGGATTATGCCTTTACACGACCAACGTATGAACCGTCGCGAGTATCGACTTCGATGATTTCGCCTTCGTTGATGAAGAGGGGCACACGAACAGTGGCACCGGTTTCAACAGTAGCAGGCTTTAGAGTGTTGGTAGCGGTATCGCCCTTCAGACCAGGTTCGGTGTAAGAAACCTTAAGCTGAACCTTGATAGGAAGTTCAGCGTAAAGAACGGTTTCGGTAGAAGCATCCGATACTACTTCCACTTCCATGCCTTCCTTCAGGAAGTCAACGCCCTGGATAAGGTCGTGAGCAATTGGGTGCTGGTCGAAAGTTTCCTGGTTCATGAAGATATAATCGTCGCCTTCCTTATAAAGATACTGATAAGGGCGGTGCTCTACGCGTACATCTTCAAGTTTTTCACCAATGTTGAATCGACGCTCAATTACATAGCCGTTAACCACATCTTTAAGCTTTGTGCGCATAAAGGTGTTGCCTTTACCAGGTTTTACATGCAAGAAGTCGATGCAGAAGTACAATTTGTTGTCCATTCGGATACAAGTACCGATTTTAATGTCTTGGGCATTAATCATATTAAAAGTATATTTTTGTGATTACTAATTTACTCGGGGTAAATGTTCTTGATTTTGAGCACAAAATTAATGCAAATAGAGAAAATCACAAAAAGAATTTACTAAAAAACTGATTAAGGTTGTGTAATTGAAAAAATGTGATTACTTTTGCACTCCGAAACGACGAAAAAATTATTAAAAATATAGAGCAATGAAAAGAACATTTCAGCCATCGAACAGAAAGAAAGTGAACAAGCACGGATTCCGTGAGAGAATGTCGACAGCCGACGGTCGCAAAGTTTTAGCACGTCGTCGTGCCAAAGGCCGTCTTCGTCTTACTGTATCTGACTCGCTTCACAAGTAATCTGCAAGCCGGAACGGTTTGAATAGCGCATAGTCCGTTGCATTCCACAGTGTTTGCAACGGTATTTGTGTATACATACCCATGCATCGGTGCCTTTTAAGCGACACCCGTTAAAACAATCGAATCCCGATGGATGTCACATCCATCGGGATTCGATTGTGCCCAAGAGGGCAACATCATTCGCCGTACTCTTCGAGATATGCTTCGCACGCCAGCACCAGCTCGTCGTACCACTCTTTGCCAAAACGGCGGATTAGCGGCTCCTTCAGGAACTGATACACCCTGACACCCTTGGCACGGCCGAGCACTTCGGCTGCCTTGCAGATTTTCCAACTATGATAGTTGACGGCAGTAAACGAAGGATAGTCGGTGAGTCGCAATGGATACAGGTGACACGAAATTGGCTTGTAGAAGTCGATACGCCCTTCGCGATAGGCTTTCTCGATGGCACACATGCACATGCCGCCCTCGCCATAGCAGGTGAACACGCAATTGCGCCCCTCGACAATCTGGGTTACGAGGTCACCCTCTTCGTCGACGTACGCCACTCCAGCCTCATCGATACGCTGGCGCGCCGCCGGAAGCAGGTCGGCATACACTTCGGGCAGTATCTCCTTCAGCTGGGCATATTCCTGCTCGGTAATCGGAGCGCCGGCATCGCCCTCAATGCAGCACTCGCCCAAGCACTTGTCGAGATTACAAACAAAGAATTTCTCTATCACATCGAGGCTCACAAGAGCGTTCTGAATCTGCAGCATAGTGGTTTGATATTCCAAAATCGGTGATTGCTATGGTTTATTGACTGCAAAGGTAAGCCAACGGCACGAAAGCACAAAATCATTTTGCCGCCCGAGGCCAAAACCATCGCCGCATATTTGCCACTACGACCGATATTTTGTAATTTCGCACCGTTTAATCACCTATACATAATTTATATGTCAAGAAATGCAGATGAATTGTCGGGCGTGAGCCTGCTGGGCAGCACAGGAGTGAAATACCCCACCGAATATGCCCCGGAAATACTCGAGACGTTCAAGAACAAACATCCCGAGAACGAATATCTCGTTACATTCAACTGCCCCGAGTTCACAAGCCTCTGTCCGAAGACAGGACAGCCTGACTTTGCCAAAATTATAATAAACTATATCCCTCGCGAGGATATGGTGGAAAGCAAGAGCCTAAAGCTGTATCTGTTCAGTTTCCGCAACCACGGCGATTTCCATGAGGACTGCGTGAACATAATAATGAAGGACCTCATCAAACTGATGAACCCTCGATACATCGAAGTAATCGGAATCTTCACCCCTCGCGGCGGAATCTCGATTTACCCATTTGCCAACTACGGCGACGCAGAGCACCAGGATATGGTGAAAGCACGCATGCTTGCCGCTTTTCGAAACGAATAACCCTCACACTACACAATGAAGGACTCCCTGATAATTCTTTCGGGCGGCATGGACTCTGTGACCATGCTCCACGACTTCTGCAACGACATTGCCCTGGCGGTTACATTCGACTATGGCTCGAACCACAACAAGCGCGAAGCCGCTTGCGCCGCATATCACTGCCAGTTGCTGGGCATAAAGCATATACTGATTCCTCTCGACTTCATGGGAAAATACTTCAAGAGCTCGCTGCTTGAAGGCGCCGAGGCAATCCCCGAAGGGCACTACGCCAGCGAGAACATGAAATCGACGGTGGTTCCGTTCCGAAATGGAATTATGCTTGCAATTGCCTGCGGAATTGCCGAAAGCAACGGATTGAAGCACGTGATGATGTCGAACCATTCGGGCGACCACGCCATTTATCCCGACTGCCGGCAGGAATTCGTCGACGCCATGACTGCCGCCATGACCGCCGGCACCTACGAGCACATCGACCTGGTGGCCCCATACACCGCCATCTCTAAAACCGACATTGCACGCATCGGAAAACGCCTTGGCATCGACTACTCCACCACATACTCTTGCTATAAGGGTGGCGAGCATCACTGCGGCAAGTGCGGCACCTGCGTGGAACGCAAGGAGGCGCTGCGCGATGCCGGAATCGACGACAACACCATTTACGACGATTAAAACTTCACGTAACAATATGTATTACATAAAGAAAACAATCGAAGTTGCTGCCTGCCACCGTCTGGAGCTATCCTACCCCAGCAAATGCACCAATCTGCACGGACACAACTGGATAATTACCATATATTGCAAAACCCGAGAGCTTAACGCCGACGGCATGGTGTGCGACTTCACCCACGTGAAAGAGATGATTCACGGCAAACTCGACCACGCCAACCTGAACGAGGTGCTTCCGTTCAACCCAACTGCCGAGAACATCGCCCGCTGGATTGTCGACCAGATTCCTTCGTGCTATCGCGCCGATGTGCAGGAATCGGAAAACAACATTGCATCGTATGAAGAAGATTAACGAGATATTCTACTCGCTCCAAGGCGAAGGCCACAACACCGGGACCCCTGCAGTGTTTATCCGATTCTCCGGATGCAACCTACAGTGCAGTTTCTGCGACACCGACCACACATATGGCACCCAGATGAGCGACGAGCAGATAATTGCCGAGGTAAAGCGATACCCGCAGGCACAGCTCATTGTGCTCACTGGCGGTGAGCCATCGCTGTTTATCGACAGTGCCTTCATTACTGTCCTCAAGCACGCCACCGGCGCCACCATTGCCATTGAGACCAACGGCACCAACCCTCTGCCTCCAGAAATCGACTGGGTGACACTCTCTCCCAAGACCGGAATACCGGGTGGCGACAACGCACCACTTGCCATAAACGAGTGCAACGAGCTGAAAGTGGTGTACGTAGGACAGCCGCTCGAGCAGTACTTCAGCATCAAGGCCAGCCACTACTACCTGCAGCCATGCGCATCAGGCAACATCGTCAACGACCGGCTCAACACCAAAGCCACCATCGATGCCGTGCTCGCCGACCCGCGCTGGACCCTCTCGCTCCAAACCCACAAACTGCTCGGCATCCGCTAACCATCACACCCCGTCGTATAATCGATTGATAAAAACTAAAATAGCGAAAATAATTTTGGCTGAGTGTTGTGGAATTGAGGAATATGTTGTAAATTTGCACCGCTTTTCGTAATCTCTGGCAAGATTAGTAGCTTGTTAAATTGCGGTAATAATAACATTTTAAATATAAAAAAGAAATGGACTTAATTAAGATTGCAGAAGAGGCATTCGCAACAGGAAAAGAGTTTCCGGCTTTTGGCCCAGGCGATACCATCACAGTGGCATATCGTATTAAAGAAGGTAACAAGGAACGTGTTCAGATGTACCGCGGCGTAGTTATTCGCATCAGCGGCGAAGGCAAGAAGAAACGTTTCACAGTACGTAAGATAAGCGACAACATCGGTGTAGAACGTATCTTCCCTATCGAATCGCCGTTTATCGACAGCATTGAAATAAACAAGTACGGTAAAGTACGTCGCGCAAAACTTTACTACCTCCGTGGCCTCACCGGCAAGAAGGCACGTATCAAAGAGCGTCGCGTTAACACCGCAAAATAATTATTCGGGACATTCCGAACTGACTGAGCGGCTGGCCATCAAATGGCTGGCCGCTCATCGTTTGTATATATGGGATAACACCTAATTTGATGGATACACAAAAAAAGGACATCCAATGATGATGGATGTCCCTTGTTGAGCGGAAGACGAGGCTCAAACTCGCGACCCTCAGCTTGGAAGGCTGATGCTCTATCAACTGAGCTACTTCCGCAAATATTGGTGGGCAAAGATGGATTCGAACCACCGAAGGCGTAAGCCAGCAGATTTACAGTCTGCCCCATTTGGCCACTCTGGTATTTGCCCGTGCCTTAAAAGCGTTGCAAAGATATGACTTATTTTTTAATCTCGCAAATTATTTTCATCATTTTTACAGCGCAGTCGGCATATTCAATGCCTTTGTTGCCCAACGAGCCTCCACATCGTTCGACTGCCTGCTTCTCGGTGTCGACGGTAAGCACGCCGAACACTACAGGCACATCGCCGGTGGCATTGAGCATCGTGACGCCCTGCGTTACACTTTGGCACACATAATCGAAGTGCGGGGTATCGCCGCGGATAACACACCCAATGACTATCACTGCGCCCGCCAGACGATTTTTAACCAGCTGCTGGGCAGCGAATGTGAGCTCTACGGTACCGGGCACGTGATACACGTCGATTTGCCCATCTGAGTATCCGGCCTCGGCAAATGCCGACTGCGCACCATCGAGCAGTGCATAGGTGTATTTGCTGTTCCAATCGGCCACCACGATAGCAATTCGGGCGCCTTCAATATAATCAACCTTTATCTGGTGGTTGTCGGCTGCATTTAATGCTGTTGACATAATTCTTGGTTTTAAAGAGTTTTACTGTTAGGGTTCATTTGAGGCCAAATACGCTGAAGCCTTTGAGAAGATCGAAGAAACGGGTTTTCGGACACGGCTCGTTCATCAGGTGGTCAATGGTTGCGCACTCATCGTCGGCACCGAGACGAATTGCCAGCGCCCGAAGCGAGCCAAGCAGTTCAATGGCAGCCTCACGATGTGCTGGGCGATTGGCCATTGCCTTGGCAAGAGATATTGCCATCCGCAAATATTCTACATCTGGCTCGTTGAACGTGGCTTTATAGATTTTGATGGCGCGTGCAATGCATTTCGTGGCCTCCTTATAATTGCCTATGCCAAGAAGGGTGTTGCCCTCGTTCATCATGCTTGAGATAAGGCGTTTCACTCCTTTCACATCTTTTTTGGCATACGAGGCCAGCAGCAACTCGGTGGTGGCATGGTAGTGCATGAGAACATTCGACACCTTAAGCCTTGATTTGTAAATCTCGGCCTTGGCAATCATGATGGCCGTCGAAGCCTCCTCGAATCGCTGGGCATCACGGCGATAGCACTTTTCAACTATCTTGCCACACTTTTCGATACCCTTCTCAGCCACATCGAATTCGTTGCGGAGATTATACACCATGGCCAGATTGTACAGCAGATTCACCGCCAATGCAAGGAAATCGAGGCTGCGCTTATCGCCGACGCGATGCAATGCGTTGAGCACCGAGATGGCACACTCAAGCGCCATCTCATAATGAGCGAGTTCAATACAATGGTTCATCTCGAATATGCCTATCGAGGCCAGATGCAGCAACGGATCAAGGCCGTCGATGCGACAGGCATCTATGGCGCGTAGCGCAGCAAGACCCTCGTCGTAACGGCCCGCGGCAATTTCTTCAACGGCATTGAGCCGCGAGCGCTCCATCGGGCAACTTTCGGTTGCCGATGCACGAGGCAGCGATATGTATGGATTGAGTAGATTCATGCCTGAAATGTCATTTCACTGATTTCTGCGAGGCGAAGTCATCGGTAACAACATTGGTATCGACCGGAGCCGACGAGGCAAATTCCACGCCTTTCTCCACCAGAGCGGCAATATCGGCAGCAGAAGCTTGCGGCATTCCGGTGGCACATAGTTCACCGGTGGCAAGAGCGTAGACCACACCAGCAATGAAGCGTGCACGCCAGCCGAGCGAAGTGGTTTCGTCGGCATGAGGCAGAGCCACTTCGCGGCTGCCGGCCGAAGCGTATACCGTGGCACCTATTCCCTCCTCAATATATACGAAATTCGGACAATAGAACTTTATCTTGTCGGAATATACCGTGCTGTGCGACGAAGAATTGTAAATATGCCGGATATCGTCACCGTTGGCAATCACCACATCGGAAATCTCCAGGTTCTCGAGGATTGCAGTCATCACCTTTGTGATACCAAACTCGGGCTTGTGATAGAAACCGGGAAGATACACCACAATTGCCTTGCGCTCCTTGGCATACCTGACGAGTTCGAATAGGCGCTCGCGCTGTGGCTCGTCGACAGCATAGCGTGAGCCTATCAGAATAATATCGTTCTCGTCGATTCGAGGCCACACCACACTGAAACGGTCGGGCGGATACGAACCGTAGGCAATCATATCGTCTTCGCATGTTATTACGCAACGGGTCGTGCCCTCGGTGAAGCGGTCGATCGACGTAGTGGCCACACCACAGTCAGCAAGGAACTTTACAATGAGATTGCCGAAATAATCGTTGCCGCACTCGCTGACGAATGTTGTTGGCACACCGGTTTTGGCCAATGAGGCAGCAGCATTTAGTATACGTCCGCCAGGATACCCTTTTTTCGGCATATCATTACCAAACACGATGTCGTATGCCGACTCTCCTATCGCAATTACTTTTCTCATAACAGAAAAATGTAGGTTTATTTTTCACGACTTTTCTTGCCAAGATATCCACCATGGTGGCGCTTGGCATATTCCTCTTTGGTGAAACCAGTGCGTAGCATAGTGTTCACCACCAGCACATCACCCATTACGGTCATCATTGTGGTTGACGTGGTTGGTGTGAGTCCCAGCGGACACACTTCTGGAGCACCGCCGGTGTAGAGGCACACGTCGGCAAGTTCGGCCAACTCGCTATGGTCGTTTCCGGTTATTACTATGAATTTGAGCTGCGGATACAGGTGACGTGCCAACTCTACGAGTTCCAGTATTTCACGCGTCTTGCCCGAGTTGGACAACAACAGCATCACGTCGTTCTTCTGCAGCATGCCAAGGTCGCCGTGCTGCGCTTCGCTTGGATGAAGGTTGATTGCCGGGATACCTGTAGAGGCAAAGGTGGTGGCTATGTTCATGGCAATCTGCCCTGCCTTTCCCATGCCTGAGGTCACAAGTTTACCTCCTTGATTGTGCACCTGTTCTACAATCAGGTCTACAGCCTTCTCATAGCCGTCGGTTATGGGAATGTTAAGTATGGCGCGGCTTTCAGCCTCGAGGATATTTCTCATTGATTCTTTTACGTCCATAGCACTTACAATTGTTGCAAATTACGTTGTTCAAAATTATTCAAGGCCTCAATCCATTCCACCTCGAGAGGAGCCGAGCGCTGCAGCTCGACATCGAAGCCTACCATAATGGTACGGCACTCGCTTTTAACGTCGCCAGTTTCGGCATCCACAATCTGTTGCACCAGCTCGAAACTGGAGCGGTGAATGCAACGGGTCTTTGTAATCACCTCAATAGGTTCGTTGAAGAACACTGGGGCAAAGAAGTTACAGTTAACGTTGGCTATCACCACATTCACATTTCCCCAATCGACATTTCCTCCAAGCACAGTCTCGAAATACTTGGCTTTGCCGAGATCGAAATAGGTGAAGTACACCGCATTGTTGACATGTCCGAGAGTATCGATGTCGTTAAACCGGATCTGCACCTTCATCCTGTGGCGGAAAGGGAAAACGTCGGGAATCGACTCTCTGTTGTTCGTATCGCTCATCACGTTATTTAATTATCACGTCGCTAATCACATTTTTGCCTACGGCCTTGTTAAGGCTTTCGAGCAGCCGGCTTCGGTGCATCATCAGTTCGTTGCGGATAGGCGCCGACACAATGTTCACCACCAGTTTATCGCCCGATATATAGCGTTCGACGGTGCGCTTGGCAATAACCGGGCCCACCACTTTCGGCCAGATATCGAGAATTTGCTGCTGAAGCATCTGGTCCTCAAGGTTCATATCCTTGAAGAGCTGCCGTGCAATCTCGCCCACTGTTTGTGCCTCACTTCGTTTCATTGTCGCAAATTTGTTGTTTCAGCAACCACGCCATCGGCCACCACAAACATCTTGTAGTCGTCGTGCCCCGACTTGCTAATCATCTCGTCGAGATAAGTGCGGTCGGTGTCGGTGATGAAAATCTGTCCGAAGCTATCCATCGACACCACCGAGATAATATTTGCTACTCTCGAAGCATCGAGTTTGTCGAAAATATCGTCAAGCAGCAGCAACGGAGTGGTTCCGCTATGGCTCTTGAGAAAGTCGAACTGAGCCAACCGCAAGGCAATGGTATAGGTTTTGCATTGGCCTTGCGAGCCGAGCTTGCGCATAGGATATCCAGCGAGCATCAGTTCGATATCGTCGCGATGCACACCAGCGGTAGTGTAACCGGCAGCGAGGTCACGCTGACGATTGGCATTGAGCAATTCGAGCATGCTTTTGCCGTCGAGTTGGCTTTGGTAATGCAGCTCCACAGTTTCGGAACCGCCCGAAATAAGGGAATAGTAGCGGTGGAAAATGGGGGCAAAGTCAGCAATCCACTGCCGGCGCTTTGCATAAATGTCGGCAGCGGCAGCCACCATACTGGCTTCGACGCTTTCGAAGAGGATTGCATCGGCCACACCATTACGCAGCATTGCGTTGCGGTTTTCCAAGGCTCTGGTGTAACGGATAAGTGAGTCAAGATATTGGTGGTCGCTTTGCGAGATTATCTGGTCGACAAGCCGACGGCGCTCTTCGCTGCCGCCGCGCACAAGGTCCCAATCGAGAGGCGACACCATAACCACTGGCAACAGCCCTATGTGAGCGCTCAGTCGCTTGTATTCCTTGCCGTTGCGCTTCACCAACTTCCGTTTGCCGCGCTGGATGCCGCAGCTCACGTCCTCTTGCTCGCCTCGGCGCTGATAATGCCCTTGAAGCAACAGCATATCCTCGCCATGACGGATTACCATGCCGTCGGGTTGCGAGGAGAAACTCTTGCAGAAGCTCAAGAAGTATATAGCATCCAAGATATTGGTTTTGCCCATGCCATTGCGTCCCGTAAAGCAATTAACCTTCGGGGAAAACGACATTGAGGCCTCACCGATGTTCTTGTAGTTTAATATCGAAACATTCTGCAGAATCATAAATGCAAATTTAATAAGAAAGCCTCAAATAACAGCGCAAGAAACGCCAAAAGTCGCGTTAATCGGCATAGGTTTTCGCATGGCTGCTTTACAGCCGATTATTCGCCGGTCTTGGCAAAGATGTTTCGCCACAGATATGTATCGATGATGCAGAATTGCGAATTCCACGAATCGAGGTTCCACCATGCAATGTTCACCGAATCGTCGACAGTGCCGCCGAAGCGGAACCGGCCGGTAGAATCGACATTGGTTCCGTCGGATTTCCACGTGGTTGATATTGAATGGCCGAATTTAACCGAGGTGACTATATCGTCGTAAATGGTGACCTTGTTAACCACATACACGCCAAAGGTGGAGCTGGCATCGATACCGCTGCCTAATACCACATTCTGAGGCATGGCGTCAACTGCCGACGCTATATCCTTCACGGCTGACCAGTTGGTGCGGAAAAGCGAACCGATACGAAAATCGGCATTAAACTTCATCGGCAGGTCGAACAACAGGTTCGAAGTGTTTTCCGATTCAATCTCCATGCCGCTCGAAGTTTCCACCCTCACGCCTATAGGCACCTTGCCCACCCAATACACAAGGGTGTAGACGGGCATCTGCGATATCAGTTCCTTGCTGGTCTGGTTAGAGGCATGCCGTTCGCCGCGAATGTTTGCCACGGCATCAATCGACATTGTTCCGTCGGCCACACACTCATATCGGCGCAGCTTGTGGTTGTCGATGGTGAGCACAATACTCATGCCGGAATTAACCGATATGTGTCCGCTCTTCACTGTCACCGGCATATTTGATTCGTCGGTCACGCTCATGTCTCTGTCTATGCTGATGATGTTCCATTGCGGGTCGATAGCCATCAGTTCCTCAGCAGAATATGCCGCAACATCGCCTTGCTCGTCCTGCGTAATCACCACCGCCGGATGAATGATGTTGTCGTCGGAATAGCGTGTGTAGATATCACCCGGCACTTTCGGCTCAAACACACGGAGTGTCATCAACAGTTCCACGTCGGCATCCTCAAACACAGCACTTATATCAGCATCCTCAGTATTGAGAGCCAACACCTTACCGGTATTCTTCACGCTGGTCACCTTTCTAACAAACGGCTCGGTATCCTTTGTGCGCCACACGCATATATAGTCTTGCTTTGAGATGTCGGCATCAATACTCAGCAGATAGTCGACACTCACCTCCATCCGGGTGGTATCGTCGCTGGCAATCACCACATCGGTAGCATGCTGAAACTCGTTGTAACTAAGCACCACCACATTTTGTGCGGCAGTCGGGACATCGAATTGCGGATCGTAGGTTGGAGGGTCGTCGTCCTCACACGAAACAAGCGACAGCACAGCGATCACCCCGAGCAGCACAGCGATCAGTCTTGACAATGTTATATCTTTCATTTTCATGTTCTGTTTTCCTCATGTTATGAATTCAATTTGTAAAATTATCACTTTCCACCGATTCGATAGTGATACAAATTGCGTTTTTTCAGTTCTTTAAGCGAAATAATGCGACATTTCATCAAATTTCACCGTCGACAAGCCACATAGCCAATATTGCAAGGCTGCTCAAAAAATCGGAGGATAGTGCTATTGGCTCGACTTTTTTATGTAATTTTGGAATCAACTATAACATCAACCCGAATTACGGCCTGGAACTTAGCCAAAGGCTTAAAAGCCAAGCCAATTACATTAATTATACCGAACAAGGATAATGGACCGACGAGGCAAACTATATTTCCGCTACGGCACTATGGGCTCGGCAAAGACTGCGTTGCTGCTCACCCAAGCCTACAACTTTGAGGAGCGAGGCATGGAATACCTGTGTCTGAAACCAATTATCGACGACCGCGAAAAGGACAACATCATAAAGTCGAGAATCGGCATATCCCGGAAATGCGAATGGATACGACAGGAAACCGACATCTACGAATTCATAAAGCATCTGTTTGAAGATACGCTGGTGGTAAAGGACTGGATTCTCATCGACGAGGCTCAGTTTCTGTCGCCCGAACAGGTGGACCAGCTGTCGCGGGTGGTCGACGACTACGGCAGCAACGTTGTGTGCTATGGGCTTCGCACCGACTTCCAGTCGAAGATGTTCCCCGGCTCGCAACGGCTGTTTGAGATAGCCGACACCATCGACGAAATCAAGTCGACATGCAGCTGCGGACGCAAAACCATCATCAATGCCCGCATCGATAGCCGAGGCAACATAGTAACCGATGGCAATCAGGTGGAGATAGGTGGCGACGACCGTTACGTGGCGCTGTGCCGCCGTTGCTGGCGAGCACGCCGTCTGGAATCGAGAGAACGAAATGCGCTGAAGTTCGAGCCATAACTGTCAGAGAAAAAAGAAAGCGACCGACAATCTCCACCTTGGGATTATCAGTCGCTATCAACAGTACACCTGTGGGGAGTCGAACCCCAATCGTCGGAACCGGAATCCGATATTCTATCCATTGAACTACAAGTGCATTTTCTTTGGGCAGACAAAAGTAATAATTATTTGCAGCATTTCAAAACGTTTTGGGATAATGACAGTAAAAATTGAGAAAAGTTGGAGCGACGTTCTTGCCGACGAATTTGCCAAGCCCTACTTTGAACAGCTCACGCAATTTGTACGCAACGAATACCGCACCTCGCAGATATTTCCGCCGGGCAAGCAGATTTTTGCAGCTTTCGACGCAACTCCATTCAACGATGTGAAAGTGGTGATTATCGGGCAAGACCCATACCATGGCGACCGGCAAGCCAACGGACTATGCTTCTCGGTTAATGAGGGCATTGAATGTCCTCCGTCGCTGATAAACATCTTCAAGGAACTCAGCGACGACCTAGGGGTGGCAATGCGCACTTCGGGCGACCTCAGTGACTGGGCCCGGCAGGGTGTGCTGCTTCTCAACAGCACCCTCACTGTGAAAGCCCACTGTGCCGGCTCTCACCAAGGACACGGCTGGGAAACATTCACCGATGCGGTGATTAACCGGCTGGCCAACATGCGCAACCATCTGGTGTTTATCCTTTGGGGCTCGTATGCCATTCGAAAAGGGGCTTTCATCGACAGGTCACGGCATTTGGTTATCACATCACCTCATCCGTCGCCACTGTCGGCCTATCGTGGATTCTTCGGCAGCCGACCATTTTCAACGGCAAATGCCTATCTTGAATCGAACGGCATTAAACCAATCAACTGGTAATCAATCAAAACATATATGTATATGAGAACTCTCGACGAACGACTTCAGATGGCTTCAGAACTCCACAAACAGGGATTCAACTGCTGCCAATGCGTAGCTATCGCTTTCGACGACACCATCAACATTGCTCCCGAGGCTCTGTCGGCAGCAACGGTGTGCTTTGGCGGAGGATTCGGCGGCCAAGGCGAAGTTTGTGGTGCAATATCAGGCATGGCGATAGTCGACAGCATGCTTCACTATGCCGGGCCATCGTCGAAGATGACGGTATACGCCAACGTACGACAGATCACACAGCACTTTGCCGACCTCAACGGTTCCATCTATTGCCGCGAACTGCGCAGCAAGGCTCCGGTAAACACAACCGGAAATATTATTTGCCACAAGCCCTGCTCAGAATACATTGCCGATGCCATACGCATTCTTGACAATAAAATTAACAACAAATAAACGACGGTAACTATGATGTTTAGCGTTCGCACCACATCGATTATTGCTTTGCTTCTGACGGCACTCACAACAATGGCAGCAGATGCCCGTTTCGACACCCGCATCTTCAACCCTAACTTCCGAACACTGCAAGTCAGGACTAGCAGCAACGAGTTTGCGCCTCCAGTAATCGGGCTGAACAGCAGCGAGAAGATTGTGGTATCGTTCGACGAAATGTCGACCGACATGCGATATATGCGATATCGGCTCATCCACTGCAATGCCGACTGGACCCAATCGGAATTGCTCGACAGCGAATTCACCGATGGCTTCAACTATGCCGCAATCGACGATTACGGATTCTCGGCCGGAACATTTGCCAACTATGTACACTACCGCTTTGCACTGCCAAACGACGACATTCCGATTCTCGTTTCAGGAAACTACATTGTGCAGGTGTATCCCGAGGACGACGAGGAGGATGTGCTGCTGCAGGCACGTTTCTGCGTGGCTGAAGACTTGTTTTCGGTGCGTAATTACATAACTTCGCGCACCGATATCGACTACAACCGCGAGCATCAGCAGCTCACAGTCGACATTTCATCCAAATCGCAAAAACTCAGAAACTGGCAATACGACATCCGGCTGGTGGTATCGCAAAACTCACGGCTCGACAATCAGGTGGTATTATCAAGACCGAACCTTATCGGCACATCGAGCGCCACATTCGAGCACAACAAGGCATTGGTATTCCCTGCCGGAAATGAATTCCGGCGTTTCGAGTGCGTAGCCACACACTATGCCGGAATGCACGTGGAAAGCATAATCCATTACGACCCATTCTACAATGTCGACCTGTTCGTCGACCAACCACGTTCCGATAAACCATATATCTTCGACCAGACGCAGTTCGGACACTTCAAGGTGCGCCAAAGTGGTGTTACCGACATCGATACGAATTCCGATTATGTGATTGTGCATTTTGCACTCGAGACTCCGCAAATGTATGGCGGCGACATTTATCTCGACGGCGATTTCACTCAACACCAATTCACCGATGCCAACCGCATGCGGTACAATCCGGCATCGGGCCTGTATGAACTGAGCATGATGCTGAAAATGGGGTCGTACAACTATCAATACCTTTGGCTGCCCGACGGCTCGACAACAGCCTTGACCGGACCTATCGAAGGGAACCACTACCAGACCGTAAACGAATACCTGTCGCTGGTGTACTACCGGCCGGTGGGACAGCGTTACGACCGTCTTGGCGGCTTTGGAATCGAATTCTCCGGAAAATAATCAGCGCATCACCAGATATGCCACATACACCACATAGAGGGCAAACATTATCACGCCTTCTCTGCGGTCGACGTATTGTGCCTTAAAGGTGCGCGCCGAAACGGCAACCATACACATCGAGCCGATAAACACGGCAAAGTCAACCCAGCACACGCCCACCACAGTGAGCGGATACACTGTAGCACTGGCACCAAGGATAAAGAGTATATTGAAAATGTTTGAGCCCACCACATTGCCCAAAGCCAACTGAGTGTTCTTCTTGAAGGCAGCTATCACACATGTTATAAGTTCGGGAAGCGATGTTCCCACTGCTATTATGGTGGTTGAAATCACAAAATCGCTCATGCCCAGCTTCCGAGCTATCGACACGCTTGAATCGACAAACATATCGCCGCCATAAAGCAGCACAGCAAGCGATGCCACTGCCATCAGCGCCAGAACCGCTATCGGCAACTTGGCCAAACGCCCCATAGGTGCCGGCTCTTCGGCCTCGGCACTGCGACCACTCTTCACCGACTTAAACAGATACACGCCCAAGATGGCAAGCAACAACAGTCCAGCAACACGATTAATCTGCATCGGGCCGCCCGACACCACCACATTGAAATAGCAAATGGCACACACCAGCACCGATAGCGCTATTGCTGTCATTACATCCACCCGTAGGCTACGGCCCCGTACCAGCACCGGACACACAATGGCCGTTACGCCAAGGATAAGCAGCGAATTGCATATGTTTGAGCCTATTACGTTCCCTATGGCCACATCGCCCATTCCCCGCAGTGCCGACGACACCGACACGAACAATTCAGGCGCCGAGGTGCCGAAGCCCACAATGGTCAAGCCAATCACAAAATCGGAAATATGCAGCCGTTTGGCTATTGCCACTGAGGCATCAACCAAATAATTTGCTCCTAAAAGCAACAGCAGGAGTCCTACCAGAATCATCAGATAATCCATAAGCCTTAGATGTATGCTACGAAAAAGGCGTTTCAATCTGTATTACTTGAAACGCCTGAAATCCATTAATCACTGTTTTGAGCCTCTTGTCGGATTCGAACCAACGACCCCGAGATTACAAATCACGTGCTCTGGCCAACTGAGCTAAAGAGGCAGATGGGCAAGCTTACTACATCGCGCTGCTACAACCTGTTGCCCTTGCTTCGGTCAAGACCTGGGGGATTCACAAGGAGCTAGCCGTGTAGGACTTACCCGGGCACAAAGGTAGACATTTTTTTCGAACTACAAAAACTTGTTCCCGCTTTTATTGGACTCTTGGGGAAGCAACCCTTTTGCCTTACCGCTTATTTTTCTGTTTTATAACACATTATTGCATTATCGGCTCATTATAATTAATATTAGTTAACATTTCCCATTGAAACCCCACTATTTATTCAGCTTACTTGATGCCCCACCCTATCAGTTTTTTCACTACCTTTACGTCGGAATTACGACAAATCTACCGGAATGATTATCTACAACACCACATATCACGTTCACAATAGTGTCGACGCCCAATTCCGCGAATTCATCAAGACTGTGTTTGTACCGCGAGCCATAGAGAGCGGAGTACTGTCATCGCCGCGGCTGGCACTAATAATGGCACGGCAGGAGGGCGACGAGGGTCTGAGCTATTCGCTGCAGTTCAATGCAGCCACACTCGATGAGCTGCAGAAGTGGTATCATACCACTGGCACCGAATTGCTCGACGAAATCACCCGCCGTTTCAACACCAGCGTGATGGGATTCTCTACACTGATGAGCGATATTGAAATTTAGCAGATGGACTTTAAGCGGATTATAATAGGCATCGACCCAGGCACCACAGTAATGGGCTACGGCATAATCGGCATCAATGGCAAGGAGATGTCAATAATTGCCATGGGTGCCATTCAGCTAAACAAATTCGAAAGCCATTATCTGCGGCTTAAGCGCATTCACGAGCGAATAACAGGACTCGTAAACCAGTATCTTCCCGACGAATTTGCCATCGAGGCTCCGTTTTACGGCAAGAATGTGCAATCGATGCTCAAACTCGGACGCGCACAGGGGGCGGCAATGGCTGCAGCTCTGGCCCACGATATTCCAATAGCTGAATATGCACCGCTGAAAGTTAAGCAATCCATTACCGGCAACGGAGGTGCATCGAAGGAGCAAGTGGCCGAGATGCTGCGACGTATGTTCGGAGTCCCAAAGGACAAAATGCCTCACTTTCTCGACGCCACCGACGCGCTGGCTGTGGCGGTATGCCACTACTACGAGTCGTCGAAACCGCAAACCGAGAAAGGATGCCGCTCGTGGAAAGAATTTATCGCAAAGAATCCTGATAAGGTGAAATGAAACGAGGGGCCGATGTTTCACAACACCGGCCCCATTTCTTAATCTACAATCTATTGATATTATGAAAAAAAATTCTATCAGCCTCAAATTTAGTATGCATTTTTTGATTAGCAAACTTTCAGGGAATTTTTTTTCATTGATTATTCAATGATTATTAGCTATGTCACAATTCTGCCATCGGCTCATTTTATCGCCACTATTATAAATGGCTCGAGCGGGATAGCAAACGGGATGTTCTTGTCTTTGTTGGCAATGAATTCTGCAGCCTCGGCCACTGTGGCAAAGCCTTGAATCATCACGAAAAACTGCTTTTCCTTGTTTTCGAGAAGATAGGCCTTATAGTCCTTTGCAACAAGGCGTTTCTTGAACATACGGGCATTGAATACCTGCTTGAACGAGCCTACTGCCACTCCCACCGGCGGCATCTGGCTCACCAGCGAATCGGCATCCACCAGCACCACATGCTCGTTCATTATCTTCACTGAATCGCCGTTCACAGCTGTGTTCTGACCATGCTTCTCGGCTTCTATGCGTTGCTCGGTTGCTTCGTCAACAGCCACATCCTTTGCTGCCTTTGCCACTTCATAAGCTGCCCGATAATTCTTCTCGTTCGTCTTGCACGACACCATCGCCAGCGACATCAGCGCCGCCAATGCTGCCACAACCAGTATATTCCTCATAATCAACACGTTGTTATAATTTATCTTGCCAATTCAATTACATTACATCCCACAGGCTTGCCCGAATCGAGCTTCAGCAGCACAAGAGTGCTCACTGTCTGTATTCCATAACGTCCTGCTGCACCGGGGTTGATGTGCAGACAGTGAAGTGTGGGATCGTTCATAATCTTCAATATATGGGAATGCCCCGAAATGAATATGTCGGGGCGCTCACGCATTATCATAGCCCGTATGCCGGGCGCATATTTTCCAGGATATCCTCCGATGTGGGTCATCAGCACTTTCAAACCCTCAACAGTAAACACTTCGTGCTGCTTAAAGCGGCAACGCAATGACCATCCGTCGATGTTGCCATACACGGCGCGAAGCCTTGTGAGCGATTCAAGTTTGTCGGCCACTTCGTCGCTACCGATGTCGCCGGCGTGCCAAATCTCGTCGCAATCGCCCAAATACTTGGCGTATCGTTCATCCCACCACGCATGGGTGTCGGAAAGAATGCCTATGGTAGTCATGGCTCAGGCAATGACAATCACAGACTCTCAAAAGGGAGCACGGTGAAGAGCTTGGCAAACTGTGCGCAAGCCTCCTTGAGCTTACCCTCCACCATCGGGCGCAGAAACAGTGGGATATCGATATCCAAGGCTGCAACGGCCTGTGTGGTACCGTCGCCGCCGTCGGACAACAGTATTTCAAAACCAAATGGAACAGGCGAGAGTACTGCCGAGTACACAATCTTCTCGGGTGCCACTGCTTCGGTAAGCTTAATCTGCATCTTGCCCACCGGTGCCACCTCAAAGGTTATTGTATCGGCGCCGAATTCCACGCCCTGCATCTTGGCACGAGCCTCATCTGGCAGCTTGTCGACCAATGCACGCATGGTGCCAACATCGGACAACTTAGAGTATACGACCTCGCGAGCGCACGATATCGTGGCCGGTTCACTTTTATATTTCGACATAACGGAGTTTTATGATTATTCCTTAAATTTCCTTCGGAACCCAATTTTCAGGGTCTTCGCGCCACTCTTTCAGAGTTTCAACATCCGACTCCTTGATGTAATTGATATCCAGGGCCACTTTCAGCATAGCCGAATAGTTGCTCAAAGTGATTAGCGGCACATTGGCATCCTTGAAACGCTTCTGGGCTACCGGGAATTCGTAGGTGAAGATTGCCACCATACCTATTACATCGCAACCGGCGTTGCGGATAGCTTCAACAGCCTTCAAGCTGCTGCTACCAGTCGACACAAGATCCTCAACGACAACCACTTTCTGTCCGGCCTTGAGATTGCCTTCGATAAGGTTCTCCAAGCCATGATCCTTTGGACTCGAGCGAACATACACATAAGGCTTTACCAACAAATCGGCCACAAGCGCACCTTGTGCAATGGCTCCAGTTGCAACACCGGCAATGGCATCAACCTCGGGGAAGTTCTCGGCAATGGTACGGGCAAGTTCAAGTTTGATGAAGCTGCGCACGTCGGGATACGACAAGGTTTTTCTATTGTCGGTATAGATTGGAGAGTTCCAACCCGATGCCCATACAAATGGTATCTCCGGTTGGAGTTTAATAGCACTAATGTTCAATAGTTTCTCGGCCAGCAAGACAGGAATATTATTCATAATGGTGTAAAAGTTTAAAGTTTTCGGTTGGGGTACAGCAGCAAATAATGCGTTGTCCCAATCTGTTTGCAAAGATAGTGCACCAAACGCGTAGAACAAAACAAACCATCGCGTTTTTACATTAATTTTTTGCAGGATACCACCGGGAAACTCCCGCTTGGTTCTATCACAACAAAGGCAGGGAAGAGTGCATTGATGCACCACAAGCCCTGCCCAACAATTATTTACGAGTGAAATTAGAGTTCAACCGTTTCGAGCGGAAGATTCCAAGCCTGGGCCACACCCGGGAACACGACCTTACCGTTAACGATATTCAAGCCTTGAGCCAATGCCTTGTCGGCCTTGCAAGCTTCGCGCCAACCCATGTTTGCCAGCTTAATGGCATATGGCAGAGTAGCATTGGAAAGTGCAATTGTAGAAGTCATAGGCACAGCGCCCGGAATGTTTGCAACAGCATAGTGAACCACACCGTCGACCTCATAAATCGGGTCGGTATGAGTGGTAGGATGCGATGTCTCGAAGCAACCGCCTTGGTCGATTGCAACGTCGACCATCACTGAGCCCTTCTTGAGCAGCGGCACCATGTCGCGGGTAACCAAGTGAGGAGTCTTTGCACCTGGAATCAGCACTGAGCCAATCACCAAGTCGGTATCGGGAAGTTCCTTACGGATGTTATAGTTGCTCGAGTACATAGTGGTAACGTTTGCAGGCAGCACATCGTCGAGATAACGCAGACGCGGCAGCGAGACATCCATGATGGTGACATTAGCACCCATGCCGGCAGCCACCTTGGCTGCGTTGTAACCTACCACGCCGGCACCAAGCACCAGCACCTTGGCTGGCTTTACGCCCGGCACACCGCCCATCAGCTTGCCTTTGCCGCCCCGTGGACGTTCAAGATAATAAGCACCTTCCTGAATCGACATGCGACCGGCAACTTCGCTCATAGGAATAAGCAACGGAAGCGAACGGTCCTCCTTGCGCACTGTTTCATATGCCAGACACACAGCTCCGCTCTCAATCATCGCTTTTGTCAGCTCTTCATCGCTTGCAAAATGGAAATAAGTGAATAGCAATTGGTCCTTCTTTATCAGCTTATACTCCGGCTCGATAGGCTCCTTTACCTTTACTATCATATCGGCCATTTCATACACAGCCTCGATGGTAGGGAGAATCTTTGCTCCGGCAGCTTCGTATTCCGAATCAGGGAAACCACTGTTTTCACCAGCAGTGTGCTGAACATACACTTCGTGGCCATTCTTCACAAACTCAGCCACGCCACTTGGAGTAACCGATACTCGGTTCTCATTGTTTTTGATTTCTTTTGGAATACCTACTTTCATATTGGTAGATTGTTTTTGATTGATGATTTCGGAGCGAAATATAGAAATTTCAATTTGAAATATCAATATTTTTGCTTCGTTTTTTACAAAAAAATCTACGATATCATATTATTACAGTAATAGATGAGGTATAAAAAAATGGGGATTACAGCTGTGCTGTAATCCCTTCGTTTGTCGGGGTACCAAGATTCGAACTTGGGACCCCCTGCTCCCAAAGCAGGTGCGCTAACCGGACTGCGCTACACCCCGAATGCTTCATTTCTGAATTGCGTTGCAAAGGTAAGCATTAAATTTTATTCATGCAAGCATTTGTGACATTTTTTGTCGGAAAGTTTATCTGACGCCGGAATTTTGCCCCATTTTACAGATATACGGCTACTCTATGCCCTGACATGCCCGATACTGCGAAATCATCGGCGGTTCATTGTAATGTCATCACCATATCGTATCTAAACATTTTTCAATACTCTATTCGTCAAGATTCCTCATCATTTGTTTACCTTTGTTGTAATAGTAAATAAACTTTAAAAACTAAATCAATTATGAAGAAACTTTTCCTTTCTGCGCTCGCAGCAGTGGCGGCAGAACTAACCGTCATATGCACCGCCGCCCGCGCCCAGCGTGAGCGGTGGTGCCTCATAATATAAGCATCAACCAAGAATTCGCCGGAAGAATGCTTATAGCCCATATTATACGGTATTTGTGGTGGATTTTCGTTTTTTTCTATGCTTTTCGCTCCTTTTATATTATTTTTGTATGATTTTATAAAAACTAATTTACTTATCACAATATGTACAGGACTAACACCTGCGGAGAACTCCGCATTACCGATGCCGGCAAATCGGTTACGCTCGCCGGATGGGTGCAGCGCTCACGAAAGATGGGCGGCATGACATTCGTCGACCTCCGCGACCGTTACGGCATTACCCAAATCGTATTCAACAACGAAGTGAATGCCGAACTTTGTGAAAAAGCCAACCAGCTGGGACGCGAATTCGTTATAGCCGTTACAGGCACTGTGGCCGAACGTAGCAGCAAGAACAAAAACCTGCCCACCGGCGACATCGAAATCATCGCTTCCGACCTCAACATACTCAACCGAAGCGACGTGCCGCCATTCACCATCGAGGACAACACCGATGGCGGCGACGACATTCGCATGAAATACCGCTACCTCGACCTACGCCGTTCTGCTGTGCGCAAGAATCTTGAACTGCGTCACAAGATGACAATCGAGGTGCGCCGCTATCTCGACAGCAAAGGATTCCTCGAAGTGGAAACCCCTATTCTCATTGGTTCCACTCCCGAAGGCGCACGCGACTTCGTTGTGCCGTCGCGCATGAACCCCGGTCAGTTCTATGCCCTGCCGCAGAGCCCACAGACCCTCAAGCAGCTGCTGATGGTTTCGGGTTTCGACCGCTATTTCCAGATTGCAAAGTGCTTCCGCGACGAAGACCTCCGCGCCGACCGTCAGCCGGAATTCACCCAGATTGACTGCGAAATGTCGTTCGTTGAGCAGAACGATATCATCGAGCTCTTCGAAGGCATGACCAAATACCTGTTCAAGACCATCCGCGGTGTGGAACTAAACGAACCATTTATCCGCATGCCGTGGAGCGAGGCCATGAAGCGTTTCGGCTCCGACAAGCCAGATATGCGCTTCGGCATGGAATTCGTTGAATTGAAAGAATTCTTCAATGGCAAGGGCGACTTTGCCGTATTCAACGATGCTGCCTACATTGGCGGTATCTGCGCACCGGGATGTGCCGTGTATACCCGCAAGCAAATCGACCAGCTCACCGACTTCGTGAAACGTCCGCAGATTGGCGCCAAAGGCCTTGTGTATGCCCGAGTAGCCGAGGACGGCTCGGTGAAATCGTCGGTCGACAAGTTCTACTCGCAAGAGGTTCTTCAGGGACTGAAGGCCGAAATGAACGCACAGCCTGGCGACCTTATTCTAATTCTCAGCGGCGACGACGTGATGAAGACCCGCAAACAACTGTGCGAGCTACGTCTTGAGATGGGAGAACGCCTGGGCTTACGCGACAAGAACAAATTCGCTCTGCTGTGGGTTGTCGACTTCCCGATGTTTGAATGGAGCGAGGAAGAAGGCCGATTAATGGCCATGCACCATCCATTCACCCACCCCAAGGACGAGGACATTCCGCTTCTCGACACCAACCCGGCTGCAGTTCGCGCCGACGCCTACGACATGGTGTGCAACGGTATCGAAGTGGGCGGCGGCAGTATCCGTATCCACGACCCTAAACTCCAGGCCAAGATGTTCGAGATTCTGGGCTTCACACCCGAACGCGCACAAGAACAATTCGGATTCCTGATGAACGCGTTCAAGTTCGGCGCACCGCCTCACGGTGGTCTGGCCTATGGTCTCGACCGCTGGGTGAGCATCTTCGCCGGATTGGACAGCATCCGCGACTGCATCGCATTCCCAAAGAACAACTCAGGCCGCGATGTGATGCTCGACGCACCCTCGCGCATCGACGACAAGCAGCTCGACGAGCTCTGTCTGAAAGTTGACGTAAAAGAATAACATGCCGCGCATTTCCGACATAATAAACGAAATAGAGCAGTTTGCTCCGCTATCGCTTCAAGAGAGCTACGACAACGCCGGGCTTCAGATAGGCAACCCCGATGCTGAAGCCGAGGCGGCGCTGTTGTGTCTCGATGTAACCGAAGCCATCATAGATGAAGCTGCAAGCCGTGGCTGCAACCTGGTGGTTTCGCACCATCCGCTGCTGTTCCGCGGCATTAAACGCATTGGCATCAACTCTGAACGCGAACGAATAATAATCAAGGCCATCGAATATGGCATAACCATCTATTCGGCTCACACAAACCTTGACAATGCATCGCGCGGTGTGTCGCACGAGATTGCCTCACGCCTCGGACTTAGCGACATCAAAGTGATGGTTCCGCAGCAAGGCCGCTTGCTCAAGCTGGTGGTGTTCACTCCAAAGAACTATGCACGACGCCTCAGTGCAGCTCTGTTTGCCGCCGGGGCCGGAGCATTCCGCAACTACGACAGCTGCAGCTTTGAATCGGAAGGTAACGGCTCGTTCCGTCCTTGCGAGGGAGCCAACCCGTTTATCGGCGAACTGGGTGAAATACACATCGAGCCCGAAATCAGGCAGGAGTTTCTCATCAGCAACGACATAAAAAGCCGCGTGGTGGCAGCACTGATAGCCACCCACCCCTACGAGGAACCGGCTTTTGACCTAATACCGCTCGACAATGCTTCGCTCGACACCGGTACAGGAGTGGTGGGCAATATATCGCCAATGCCAGTTGCCGAATTCCTTGACATGCTGAAGAAACAGATGAATGTCAGCTCGTTGCGATACAGCCAAGGGCGCTCGTCAACCGTCAGCCGAGTGGCAATCTGCTCGGGTTCAGGAGCCGAATTCATCGGCAACGCCATCCGTTCGCGTGCCGACGTTTACATTACTGGCGACGTTAAATACCACGACTTTACCGAAAAAGGTTCCGACATAATTATTGCCGACATAGGCCATTTCGAAAGCGAACTTTGCACAAAAGAAATTTTTTATCGTATTATTACCGAAAAATTTCCTAACTTTGCAACCTATTATTCTGAAAATGAAAAAAATCCGATAAATTATTTGTAGAATATGGCTACCGATAAGACAAAAAACGAAAAAGAACTTACCGTAGAAGAGCGATTGAAAGCCCTTTACGAGCTCCAGACACTGCTCTCTGAAATCGACCGCATCAAGACTATCCGCGGTGAATTGCCATTGGAAGTTCAAGACCTTGAAGACGAAATTGCCGGTCTTGAGACTCGTATCCAGAAATACAAGGCCGAAGTTGACGACTTGCGCGCTCAGACTGTAAAGAAAAAGCACGACATTGAACAGGCTAAGGCTCTTATCGATAAATACACCGAACAGCAAAACAACGTTCGCAACAACCGCGAATTCGACTTCCTCTCAAAGGAAATAGAGTTCCAGAACCTCGAAATTGAACTTGCCGAAAAGCGTATCCGCGAATTCTCGGCCCAGTCGGAACAAAAGGCAAAGGACATTGTTGCTGCAAACGAAACTCTTACCGACCGTCAGCACATCCTCGGTGAAAAGAAGAGCGAACTCGATGAAATTGTATCGGAAACCAAGCAGGACGAAGAGCGCATTCGCGAAAAAGCCAAGAAACTCGAAGCTAAAATCGACCCGCGCTTGCTCACCGCTTTCAAACGCATCCGCAAGAGCGCACGCAACGGCCTGGGTATCGTATACATTCAGCGTAATGCTTGCGGCGGCTGCTTCAACCGCATTCCACCGCAACGCCAGATGGAAATCAAGATGCACAAGAAAATCATCGTTTGCGAATACTGCGGTCGCATTATGATTGACCCAGAATTGGCAGGCGTTCAAGAATAATCGCAATAACAAGGCATTACGGGCCGACTGAATCATCTCAGCCGGCCCGTATATTTATATATTATAAGGATTTATCGAATCAGCACTTTCTCGGTTTTATTACCGCGCCTGACGATAATATATCTTCTCCTCGCCTTCCGGAGCCACAGAAATAATGTCGGAAATTTCGGGAAGCTTGGCAGCCGACGATACTGCCGAATTGGTAAAGTTGACAACCGATTAAACCTTGGCTTTGGTTGGGTTCAATGCACTGGCTGCTACACTAAAAGCCGGTTGCTCTTGCTGAGAATAAGCAGCGCCTACTGTGAGCAATACGGCTGATAACGATGTAAAAATCTTCTTCATAATGTTACGGGTTTTAATTCTTGATAATGGTTTTTGCTTATATTATTACTTTAAATATGCATTTATGTTATTATCTCGCAAATTTATAGCCTTATTGCTTAAAAACTATTGACATACATAAAGAAAGAAAATTGTAAGTGTTAATATCTGTTGTCAAAATTTGCATTAACAAATCGAGCTAACACATAAAAGGAAAAGAGCCACCCATAGCTGGATGACTCGTAGAATATTTCAGTATAATAAATGATTTTACCTTACGGCAATTGCCTCGATTTCTATACGCGCATCTTTTGGCAAACGCTTAACCTCGACGGCTGAACGCGCCGGTGCGACACCTTCAAAATAGGTAGCATAGACGCTGTTCATGGCGGCAAAATCGGCCATGTCGGCAAGGAAGACTGTTGTCTTCACCACATTATCCATTGTGAGACCCACTTCGGCAAGTATTGCCTTCAGATTATCGAGCGACCGCCGGGTGAGCTTCTCAATATCGTTCTCAACAAAATTACCTGTAGCCGGGTCGACAGGAAGTTGCCCGGAAATAAACACCATTCCGCCAGCCTCTACTGCCTGGCTATAAGGGCCGATTGCTGCTGGTGCACCGGCTGTTGATATTTGCTTTTTCATTTTCTGATAATTATTAGTTTCCTACAAATATAGCAACTTTGACACGTAGCGCAAGAAAAAACGAGAGGAAAAGATTGTGAATCGGGAATTATCAGTAACTTCGAGCACTGATTAACAACATTAAGCAATGATAATAGGAAGTATAGAGCACCCCGAAGCATATTTTGGATTGCATCCACTTATGAAAGAGGCTTTTGATTGGCTTCGGGAAAATTACAGAACCGCTCACAGCAACGGCACCGGCCGAATAGAGATTCGCGGAAACCAGCTATATGCCAATGTGGAAACCGTGCAGATGAAACGCAGCGATGAGCAGCGAATTGAGGTGCACCGACGCTATCTCGACATCCACGTCCCGGTAAACACAAGTGAAACCATTGGCTGGCGGAGCACAAAATCGCTGGCGACGCCCATCACCGAATACGATGCTGGCCGCGACATAGCTTTCTACGCAGATGTGCCGGAAGCGCGATGCACTATCACCCCAGGATGCTTTGCCATTGCCACACCCGACGATGGCCATGCGCCTATAATCGGCGAGGGCGAACTACTGAAAATCTGCATCAAAATCCAAATCGAAGAATAAACCATTTTATAACAAAACAAACCGAGCCGTGAAGCACAGTGCTACACGGCTCGGAATTATTTTATGACAACCGATTATTTTTCGATTTCAACTGATTCTTCCGACTCAACCGATTCAGCAGCATTGTCGTACGACAGATTTGCTGCATCGAATTCATCCTTTGAACCAACAATAAGACGGTCGTATTCACGCAGACCAGTACCGGCAGGAATCAGGTGACCACAAATAACGTTCTCCTTCATACCCTCGAGAGTGTCGACTTTACCGTTGATAGCGGCTTCGTTGAGCACCTTGGTGGTTTCCTGGAACGATGCAGCCGACATGAAGCTTGAAGTCTGCAATGCAGC
>JAEDFO010000028.1 GCA_016292745.1 Muribaculaceae bacterium
CAACCCCTGACGGCGTTACCTACGGTGTACGCACCGATATGCAGAACTGGATTTTCCTCGGAAACTCACAGACTACTTTCAACAGCGACGGCGAAGGCGTATACAACTACACCGATGGCCTTTACGGCATCCAGTTCGATATCGAGAACATGAAGGCTTCTTTCATGATGACCAACATCAAGTTTGTTGAGAAAATGCCTGCCTTCGAGAACATGATTTTTGAAAAACTCGACGTTGAAAACACCCCTAACGGCTTCCGTATCACCGGCGACAAGTTCACTCCGAAAATCGGAAGCGACCCATATCCAAAGTACGAAATCACCGACTTTGTGTGCAACCTCAACACTTATGCGCGCACTGCATCGGTTTCGTTCAAATGCATGGGCTTTGAAGTTTCAGCCATTATCAACGTGAAGCCAACCACCGCAGAAAAATAATACCCACCAATAGATAGTTTGAATTAAACCACCAGTGGCTGCGCCGGAACATTTTCCGTCGTAGCCACTTTTTATAGCCTTTTAACGATTTCCATTCAGCAAATACCATTAAAAACAATTACATTTGTCCATAAACCCTATCAACAACCATCAGTATGAGACATCTATATTTATCGATACTATCATCACTGTTGTCGGCATTGAGCATAAGCGCCGGCAGCATAGCCATCCGGCAATCATCAACGCCTGGCAAACTCACTGTAGTCGATGGAACGTCGGCAATAGCCACAATCGGAATAAGCACCAACGGAGGCTCGCCTTTCAAATTCGATGTCACATCGGCAAAAGTAAGCAAAATATCCGAGCGCACTTACCAAATTGACTATCGGATTACCGCCCGCGAGAATTCCGACGATGCACGCATTGCTATAGGTCTCAGTATCCCTATGGCCTCCGACTTCTGGATGATTCCGGCCATATCATACAACGGCAACCACTGGGGACGCGGTCTTGAGCCTAAAGGGGCACAGGAAAACGGAGCTTGGCGCAGCTACTCGTCGTGCCGCACTCCGATTCCCGGCGCCATGTACAGCGAATCGGGCAATTATGCATTCGCCACTTGGGCCAATGCTCCCGCCAACGAATCAAAACGATTCTCGTGCTCACTGCAGCCCGACTCGGCCAGCACACGCCAACTCATCCTATGGCCCGAAGAGGAACAGCCTACAATGTATTCGGCACGCGACAAGTATGCCGAACCGTTCCGCCGCACAGCATCTCTCAAGGCGGGAGAAAGCCTCGATTTCACTATCTACGTCAACATTTCCCCCCGCGAACCTCACCACGGTGCAATACAATCATTCCTAACAGATGCATGGAGCCTGGCCAAGCAACCCAAGATAAAGATTTTCAATGTCGACAAGCTATGGGACCTCGGCATACGCTTTGTCAAGGAATCGCTGTGGGCCACCGAAGGAAGCTACCGAGGCTTGAGCATCGGTCTGGTGCTCAACGACAAAGGGCAATGGAAGCAACGCGATGTAGCCAAATATGAGATAGGCTGGTGCGGCCAGAATGCATCGTTTGCCATCTCACTGATGGCCGACTATCTGAAAACCGGCTCGAATGAATCGCTCGACAAGGCTCTCGCCACCCTCGACACCTGGGCCAACAATTGCATACTGCCAAACGGCTTGTTCATAACCCATTACGACGATATTCTATACGGCACGAAAGGTGTGCTCGACGGCTGCAACCTCGGCACTGCCGCCACAAATTTCTTCGAGGCTTATAACATGGCCAAGCAATGTGGAGCAAATAAGCCTAACTACCTGAAAGCCGCCTACGGAATATGCGATTTCATGCTTGCAGACCAGCAACCCGACGGATGCTTCGGCAAAGGTTGGGACTACGACGGCAAATGCCTTTACCGCGAGGGCACAATAGGATGTTTCATAGTGCCGGCCATGATTGCCGCTTATCACCAGAGCAACGACAACCGCTACCTGGAATCGGCCAAACGTGCATTCAAATTCTATATGGACGAGCTTAAACGCAACGGATACTCAACTGCCGGAGCACTCGACACGTGGTGTATCGACAAAGAATCGTCAATAACCCTTCTCCGCTCGGCAATCAGGCTATACCGCATAACCAACGACCACACATACGTCGACGATGCCGTTCTCACATCATACTACCTGTCGACATGGCTATGGCACTACGACGAGAAGTATCCCAAAAGCGACGTCTTCACCCGCTACGGATACCACACTTTTGGCGCAACCAGTGTATCGACACAGCACCATCACCTCGACGTGTATGCACTCTACTGGGTGCCTGAATGGATTGAGCTGGCCGAAATCACCGGCGACAAGCAGTGGCACGACAAAGCCATGGCAATATGGTACAACAGCAACCAGCTGATATCGGACGGAACCACCAAGGTGTACGACATAGTACGACCTGCCGGCTCGCAAAACGAAGCTTACTTTGAATCGTACTGGGGATTTGGCCTCGACGACACTGTGGGCAAAGAATTCAGGAGAATCAACAACTGGCTTGTGGCATGGCCATGTGCCTTCAGGCTGGAAACCATCCGCCGCTCACACAAGTATCTGAGCCAAAAGAATTAAAGGGCTACAAGACCAAATGCCATTATCGCCATTCCGGCAATCACGCCGGAAATGGCAAAATGGTGATGTCCGTATCGCTCACTGCTGGGCAGCAGCTCGTCGAATGAAATATAAACCATAATACCCGCCACAAAGGCCAACAGCAATGCACCCAGTTCATTGCTCCAGAACGGCAACAGGAACAATGCGCCGAAAGCTGCCCCAAGCGGTTCGGCCATACCCGATGCAAACGAAGCCAAAAACGCCTTGCGGCGGCTACCGGTGGAATGAAGCACCGGCACTGCCACGGCTATGCCCTCAGGAATGTTGTGGATGGCAATGGCCACCACAATAGGCAATGCCACAGTTACATTCTCAAGAGCCGACGCAAATGTGGCAAGGCCCTCAGGGAAATTGTGCACGCCGATTGCCAACGACAACAACAGCCCAGTGCGCCCCATCCTTTTTCCGTTCTGATGCTCAAGCATCTCAAACGGATGCGACTCGTGCAAGTTCTCTTCTTCAGGAATAAGGAAATCGATAAGCGCAATCAGCGCCACGCCGGCAAAGAACGCCGCCAGCGATATCAGCTGAGCAGTTTTGGCCTCGTACGACACCGAGAAAGCCGCAATACATTCGGGCAGCAGGTCGACGAGCGACACATACACCATCACCCCACCCGACAAGCCAAGGGCAAACGACAGAAAACGAGTGTTCGAGGCACGTGTAACCATCGACATCAAGCCACCGATTCCAGTCGACAAACCAGCCACCGCAGTGAGCGCCAAAGCCACCAAAACAGGTTCGCTGAACAGTTCCATAATTCTTAATAATTTAGAAAAATAATGTTTCCGTATGCAAAAATAAAATATTTCTCTTAACTTTACACACAAACAACAAGCAATGGCTTCATATAACTATAACGAACCTCTAATAGTAGAGCACCTTAAAAACCCGGACACATGCCGCAAAGCGTTCGAGGAGGTCATTGCACATTACACCGAACCGCTTTATTGGCATATCAGAAAGCTGGTGATATCGCACGACGACGCCAACGACATTCTCCAGAACACCTTTCTGAAAGCGTGGAGCAACATTGAATACTTCCGCGGCGACGCCAAGCTGTCGACGTGGCTGTTCAAGATAGCAACCAACGAATCGCTCACCTTCCTTGCCAAAGAACGTGTGAGGGCAAATGTCGACATCGAGGACGACTCCTACCTTATAGAGAACATCCAGGCAGATGAATGGTTCGACGGCGACGAGCTTCAGGCTAATCTGCAGAAAGCCATCAGCAAGCTGCCCGAGAAGCAACGCCTGATTTTCAACATGCGCTACTTCGACGAAATGAAATACGAGGATATATCCGACATTCTCGGCACCACAGTGGGCGCACTAAAAGCCTCGTATCACCATGCGGTGAAAAAAATTGAAAGTTTTTTCGAAAGTCTTTAAACCATTGCCACGCTGATCAGTCAAATTAGTGATTATGGAAAGAAACGACTCTGAAATATTATCAAAGGTGGGGCGAAATCCCGGATTCAAGGTTCCCGAGAACTATTTCGCCGACTTTGCCAAGAACATGGCAAGTTCACTTCCTGAGCGCGATTTCACTCCGGAACGACGCACTCTGTGGCAACAGCTTCGCCCATGGGTGTACATGGCAGCCATGTTTGCTGGCATATGGTGCACAATGTATGTGTTCACATCATTGTCGGGCGCCAATTCATCGGAATTCAACCAATCGATAGCCGAAGCTTTCAGCAACGAATCATTTGTCGACGACTTTGTACTCACCAACGACTTTAACGAGTACACTCTTGTAGAGGAATTGTATGCCGACAGTGTGGATGTGGAAGCCGACACGATTGCCAACGCAGAATAAACATATCAAGCGATGATAAAACTAAAGAACATATTGGTGATAGCGCTGCTAATGACATCGATGGCACTTGCTGCCCGCGACAACAACAGCGACAATGACCGCCAAAACAAATGGATGAACGAATACCGCGAATACAAGCAGGAATTCCTGTCGAAGGAAGTTGACCTGACTCCATCGCAGAAATCGGAATTCTTCCCGCTCTACAACGAAATGGAGCAGGAAATCTTCAACGTGAACCTCGAGGCTCGAAAGGCCGAGCAGACAATATCGCAGAAAGATGATGCATCGAACAACGATTATCTGGAAGCGGCAAAGCTCATGGTTGATGTAAAGACAAAAGAGGCACGCATCGAGACCGAGTATTTCGAGAAATTTGCCAAGATACTCGACAGCCGCCAGTTGTTTCTGCTCAAACGCGCCGAGACCCGCTTCTCACGCAATATGCTTCAGCACCACAAAGAGGCTTCACGCCGAACTCGATAACAACAATACCACTAACTTTTTCAATGCCATAGGAAGTGCGCCGATGCGGCCCACTTCCTTTTTTTATATTCCCTGTGCTACTTGCCCACGAAAAAATAAACGAAAATTGGATTGGGCACATTTTTCTATTATTTTTGCATATGCTTCGCCAAATGAACTGAAGCAACATTAATTAACCGGTAATACAAACGTTAAATAACCCGTGATTCATATGTCATGAAACTATCACTCAAACCATTAGCCATCGCAACAAGCTTAGTGGTGGCATCATTGCCTATGAACAATTCAAACAATGTTTCGGCAGCTGAGGCTTACCCCGAAACCCAATACTCAAACTATCCCGTAGCGCTGTCGTTCGACCGCGAATTCCACTTCAGCAACAATGCCGGAGTGTTTGAATTATGGTCGCCGAAGGCACAACAAGCCAAAGTGAACATCTACAGCCGTTACAACGACACGACACCGGAAATGACGGTTGAAATGATTCTCGACCCTTCAAACGGAATTTGGCACACCACAGCCGGAACCATAGAATCGCTGATTGGGAAATTCTACACATTCCAGATTAAGAACAACGGCAAATGGCTCGACGAAACGCCGGGTATATGGGCACGGGCTTTGAGTGTAAACGGCGAAAAAGCTGCCATAATTGATTTCAACCTCACAAATCCCGAAGGCTGGCAAGCCGACCATGGTCCAAAGGTGGCACACCAGACCGATGCCATCATTTACGAAATGCATCACCGCGACTTCTCGGTTCATGCCAATTCAGGAATAAAAAACAAAGGCAAATTCATTGCCTTAACTGAAAAGGGCACCCGCTCGACAAACGGCGAGCCGACAGGCATCGACCACCTGAAAGAACTGGGAATTACACATATCCATATACTCCCTTCGTACGACTTCAACAGCGTTGACGAAACAAATCTGCAAAGCGGCAGCTACAACTGGGGTTACGACCCGATAAACTACAACACCCCCGACGGCTCGTACTCAACCAATCCATACGACCCAGCCACCCGCATCAAGGAGATGAAGCAGATGATAAAGGCTCTTCACGACGAAGGCCTCGGTGTGGTGATGGACGTGGTGTATAACCACACCGCCATTGGCGATGGGTCGAACTTCTCGCTCACAGTTCCCGGATACTTCTACCGTCACCGTGCCGACGGCTCATATTCCGACGCTTCGGGTTGCGGCAACGAAACCGCCAGCGACCGCATTATGGTGCGCCAGTACATCATCAACTCTGTAAAGTATTGGGCAAAGGAATACCATATCGACGGATTCCGCTTCGACCTCATGGGCATTCACGATGCCACCACAATGACCCTCGTTGCCAAGGAACTAAAGAAGATTAACCCTAACATTATCATATATGGAGAAGGCTGGACCGCCGGCGACTCTCCATTGCCCGCAAAAGAGCGTGCGCTGAAGGACAACGCCATGATGATTCCAGGCTGTGCTGTGTTCAGCGACGATATTCGCGACGGAATCAAAGGGCACTATAGCAAAGCCGACGACCGTGGCTTTGCAACCGGCAAGATTGGCAACAAGGAAACCATAAAATTTGGAATCGTGGGCGCAGTAGCTCATCCACAAATCAACTACTCGAAATGCAACAACTCAAAGGCACCTTATGCCATTTCGCCACTTCAAGTGGTTAACTACGTGTCGTGCCACGATGACCTCACCCTTACCGACAAACTCGCAGCTTCGATGCCCGAATATTCGGTTGAAGAGCGCCAACGCGCTGCCAAACTGGCACAGACCATAGTGTTCACCTCACAAGGCATGCCGTTCATGTTTGCCGGCGAAGAGGTATTCCGCGACAAAAAAGGTGTGCACAACTCATACAAGTCGCCCGACGACATTAATGCCATCGACTGGAACATGAAGCACGAAAACCGCGAACTCTTCGACTACTACCGCGAACTTATCCGCCTGCGCCGCAGCCACCCTGCATTCCGAATGACCAGTGCCGACGATGTGGTGAGCCACATCCGTTTCGACAACACCAAATCGGAATCGCTCATTTCATACTCTATCACCGGCAATGCCAACGGCGATTCGTGGAACGAGATAAAGCTCATATTCAACGGTTCGGATGCCGACATGACAGTTAACGTGAAGCGTGGCGACTGGAAGATAATTGCACGCGGCGGTGTAATAAATGCCGACGGAATCGGCTCATGCCAAGGAGGCAAACTCACTGTTGAACACCGTTCGGCACTGATTCTTGCCCGCTGACCTGCACGATGTCAGATTGGCAACAAATGCAACAAATTGCAGTGCAAACAGCCGCAATTTGTTGCATTATTTGTTGCATTTGGGTAATTTTGCCGAAGTTTTTTTAATAATCAAACCATATGAAAAGAAACTTTACTTTATTTTCTATTGTTCTTGCAGCAGCTGTGGCCTCAGCCAACAACTACACCACTCCGGGAAACTGCTCGGTGCTGACGTTCGATGCCCTGAGCGACATTGAGGAATCGGGAGTGATAAAGATGGACGAAAACGTATATATCCTTAACGATTCCATCACTGTAGCGGCTACCGACACTCTTCGTCTCGACAACAACGCCACACTGCAGCTTAACGACTTGGTGTGCATCACAGTAAACGGCGTGGCCGACTTCTGCCCTGCCGACACAGCAAACATTGAGAATCTTAACGAAACCGATGACTTGCCATTGGGATTAATGGTTTTCGACGATGAAACCGAAGGAACAGCCTACGGCAAATTCAAAAACATCACATTCAACGGCACCGGCATAGCATATGGTTGCACCAAAGGCCTTCACGTTGACAACTGTACATTCACCAACGTGAAACAGCCATCACAAGGTGCTATTAGCTACTTCCGCACTGGTGCTGAAAACATTGTGGAGAACTCAACCTTTGTGGAAAACCCTGTTCCAGCCATTGCTGCCGGCGCTAACTGCTATGTAGGAGTGATTTTCCGGAACAATTACCTTTACGACAACAACAGCATAAACAACAACCGCCCGTTTATAAGCCTCACTGTTGCCGGCGAAAACAACGTTGAAATCATCGGCAACACCATCGTGGGTGCCAAGCGAAATATGGTGGGTGGCATAGCTGTGGCAAACCTCCTGGGCTATAAAGGCACTAACAAGGTGATAATCAAAGGCAACCACGTGAGCGACTGCCGCTACGGTGCCAACACCACCGGTCCGAACATCAATGCCGAGTATATCGACAACATTTTCATCAACAACAAATATGAAAGCAACGCCATGAACGGCGGCAGTGGAATCAATGTGTACGACCCATACTATACCCAGAACGCAATTATCAAAGGAAACTACATCGAGGGAAGCCTCTGGGGCATCACAGTAATAGGCTGCAACAATGTCAACATCGGCAAAACCAACGACCCGAATGCTGAAGACTACAATCCGGGCAACAACGTATTCAAGGACAATGGCAACGGAGGCGTGCTCTACGACCTTTACAACAACTCCTCGAACCTGATATATGCACAAGGCAACACATGGAATGTTGACGAGCAGACTCGCGAGAAGATTGAAACCGTAATCTTCCACCAGGCCGACAATGAAAAGCTGGGCAAGGTGGTGTTCATGCCAGGAGAAACCGGAGTGAGCACAATTGCTACCGACAACAATTCCGTACGCTACGATACCGCGTCCAAATCGCTGATACTGGCCAACATCGCCGACAAGATTACTGTCTACTCGGCTAATGGCTCTGTTGTGGCATCGGCTTCAGCAACCGACAATGTGAGCGTCAACGCACTCAGCCGCGGCATATACATTGCACGCATAGTAAATGGTACAAACACCACAACCTTGAAATTCTCGGTAAAATAAACCGACAAACACCCATAAAAAAGGCTTCGGGACACATGCTCCGAAGCCTTTTTACGTTTCACCTTAATATTTTATGGCATCAGCCCACCGGCTTGAAATCGCTTGCCGGGTGCTTGCATAGCGGGCACACGAAATCGGCAGGGAGTTCCTCGCCTTCGTAAATGTAACCGCAGACAGTGCACACCCACCCTTTCTTCTTCGGTGCAGCAGGAGCCGGCTTGATATTCTTGTGATAGAAGGCATAAGTGGCCGATTCATCATTGTTGAGCACAAAGCCATCCTCAACCTCCGCAATAAACAAGGTGTGAGTGCCGAGGTCGATAGCCTGCTCCACCTTTGCACAAAGCACTGCATTTACGCCCTCGGTAAGATATATTATACCATTGTCGGCGCGGGCAAACTCCACGCCCACAGCCTTATTCACCGATGCCCCGCTTTGGAATCCCCAATGCTTGAAAATGTCGAACGAAGCCTTCTCCGAAAGAATCGACACATTGAAGCGTCCTGTGCGCTTAATCATCCAGTGAGTGTAATTTTGTTTGTTGATAGCCACCGATATTCGGTTAGGGCTAACTGTGAGCTGCTGAACGGTGTTGGTTATGCAACCATTGTCTTTATCGTACTCATATGCCGATACCATAAACAAGCCATATGAGAGTTTGAACATTGCTTTTGGATCCATGTTATTTAATTGTGATTAACAGATTATGAACTTCATTTGATAGGCAAATTTAGGATGAAACCTACAAATCAGCAAAAAAAGTTGACAAATAATAACAACCAATTAGCAGCATAAATGTTTTGATTTATAAAAAATGTACATAACTTTGTAAAAGATACGCTCAATTTATTCATAAGCCCCTAACTTTAACCGAAAACAATATGGAAACTAGTTTAAACTCATATATAAAACAAACTATACAGCGAAACTGGGAAGAACTGGCACTGACCGACTTCAATGGCGTGTCGTTTCAATACCGCGACATAGCGCGAAAGATTGCCAAGCTGCACATTCTGTTTGAATCGGCAGGCATCGAGAAAGGCGACAAGATTGCCCTTTGTGGAAAGAACTGTTCGCAATGGGCTGTAGCATTCCTGGCAACAATCACCTACGGCGCTGTGGCTGTACCTATTCTGCACGAATTCAAGCAGGACAATATTCATCACATTGTTAACCACAGCGAGGCCAAGCTGTTTTTCTGCGACCTCACTATATGGAAAAACCTGAATCCCGATGAAATGAAGGCTATAATCGGAGCCCTGCGCATCGATGACTACTCGCAATTGCTCTCGCGCAACGACAATTTCAGCCAGGCACGCGCCACACTTAACGAACGGTTTGGACACAAATATCCCGAGCGCTTCCATCCAAGCGACATCGTGTACCACGAGCCCGAACGCGACGAACTGGCCGTTATCAACTACACATCGGGGTCGATGGGCCTCTCGAAAGGTGTGATGATTCCCTACCGTGCGCTGATGTCGAACATTGAGTTCAGCCTCAAGAACATTGACTATCTGCATCCCGGCGACGGCCAGATTTGCATGTTGCCGATGGCACACATGTACGGGCTGGTGATTGAACTGCTGTTCCCTCTCATCAAGGGATGCCACATTTTCTTCCTCACTCGCGTGCCATCGCCGAAAATCATCATCGACGCCTTTGCCAAGGTGAAACCCAAACTGATAATCACCGTTCCGCTGGTAATCGAGAAGATAATCAAGACCAAGGTGTTCCCTCTGCTGGAGAAACCACTTATGAAACTTATGCTTATGGTGCCGTTTGTCGACAACAAACTGCTGGGCAAGATAAAGGAACGCCTCACAGAGACATTTGGCGGCAACCTGCACCAGTTGATTATTGGCGGTGCTGCGCTTAACAAGGATGTGGAGAACTTTCTGCGCCGCATACAATTCCCCTACACTGTAGGCTACGGCATGACCGAGTGTGCGCCGCTCATATGCTATGCCCACTGGTATGAGAACCGCGAGAAGAGTTGCGGCAAGGTGGTCGACGGCCTTCAGTTGAACATTGACTCACCAAACCCGAAGGAAACAGCCGGCGAGCTGTCGGTAAAGGGCGACAATGTGATGCTTGGCTACTTCAAGAACGATGAAGCCACAAACAGTGCACTCACCCCCGACGGATGGCTGCACACCGGCGACCTCTGCACCATCGACGACGACGGATTCATATATATCCACGGCCGATGCAAGAGCATGATACTTGGCCCGTCGGGACAAAACATCTATCCCGAAGAGATAGAGCAGAAAATCAATAATATGCCATATGTGAACGAATCGATTGTTATCGACGACGACGGAAAGATAGTTGCATTGGTGCACCCCGACATTGAACTCGGCCAGCAACAAGGCTACGACTTCGAAATGCTGGAGCAAATGATGAAAGACAACATTGCTCTGGTTAACAAAGAGTTGCCCAGCTACTCGAGGATATCGGAAGTGAGAGTTCACAAAGAGGAATTCGAAAAGACCCCGAAACGCTCAATCAAGCGTTACCTGTATATGAAGAAATAGGCATCGCGGACTGTTTAGGAAAATGGAAATGCAAGTTGCTATTAATTAGGCAGCTTGCATTTTCACAATTGAAAAAATATGATATCTTTGCAACTGTCAATCACACCTTTGTCAGTAACATACCGGAATAACATCATACTATGCTCGGGATATTGTCGCTCATATCGTCATCTACTATCTACTCAATCGTAATGATTGCGTATGCGGCCACCATTCTCAGCATCATAATCATTGTGATATCCGAGAACCGCAACCCGGTGAAATCGCTGGCATGGATAACCGTGCTGTTGCTACTGCCTGTGGCAGGCCTTGTGCTGTATGCTTTCTTTGGCCGCAACCTCAAGAACCAGCGAATGATAAGCCGCCGAGCCAAACGCAAACTGCTGAAAAACTTCAACTTCCAACGGGTGAACATCAACCAGATTGGACTGAGCGAAGAAGACAAGCAGCAAGTGCATCTGGGGCTTTCGCTATGCGGCTCGGAATATTTTCCCGGCAACTCAATTGACATATACACCAACGGTCACGACAAATTCGAGGCTTTCATTGCCGACCTGAAGAATGCCAATAAATACATCAACCTGCAATACTACATCATAGAGAACGATGAGATAGGCAACCGCATAAAGGATATTCTGATAGAAAAAGCCCGCCAAGGAGTGCGAGTAAGGGTAATCTACGACCATGTCGGCTGCTTTAACGTCAAGAAATCGTTCTTCCGACAAATGGAAGAGGCCGGCATCGACGTAAAGCCGTTCATGAAGGTAACATTCCCACAGTTTGCCACCCACGTCAACTGGCGCAACCACCGTAAGATAACCGTAATCGACGGGCGCATAGGATATATCGGTGGCATGAATATCGCCGACCGATATATCAACGGAGGTAAGCACTCATCGTGGCGCGACACCCACATTCGCATCTGCGGCCCTGCCGTTGCTGCATTGCAATACTCGTTTGCCGTCGACCGAAACTTCATTGGCAAGACCGACATAAACGACGAAGTGCATTTCGACAAATCGCCAGATGCCGACAATGGAATACAGCTGATTACCAGCGGCCCGATGGGCACCTGGAGCAATATTGCGCTGATGCTGTTCAAGGCCATCGGCAATGCCAAGAAATGCATCTATCTGCAGACACCCTACTTTCTGCCCACCGAAGGTCTTCTGAAAGCCTTGCAAACAGCAGCTCTATCGAAAGTCGATGTCAGGATAATGATACCGCGCATTTCCGACTCGGCAATGCTCACATATGCCTCGTACTCATATATAAAGAGCTGCCTCTCGGCCGGCATAAAGGTGTTCTTCTACGAAGAGGGGATGATGCACGCCAAAACCATGATAATTGACGACACCCTGTCGACCGTTGGCTCTACCAACCTCGATTTCCGAAGCATGGAACACAATTTCGAGGCAAACGTGTTTATTTACAGCGCATCGACCAATGCAAAACTGAAGGAAATATTCATGCACGACCTGCAGAAGTGCAAGCGGGTGAACTCATCTTCATGGCGACGCCGCCCGTTGCCTCAACGGTTCAAGGAATCGCTTGTACGTCTGCTGAGTCCTATTCTGTAAGCACATTATGCGCCAACTTCTGCCTGTAATATTGATAGCCGTAACATTCATTGCATCGAGGGCTGAAACCGGATATTACCCCAGTACGATAAACGGTCTGAAAGGAGCCGAACTGAAAGCCGCCGTCGCACAGACAATAGCCAGCCATCGGCAGATAGCATCGACTGCCGAGCTGAAACAGCTACTTACCGGCATTGATGCGGCGCCCGATGGCTCAATAACAGCAGTTTTCGATGAATCGCCACTGAACATGGTGAATGACTACGTGGGTGTACTCAACCCAGCTCACTACGGCGACAGTTCTCCATATATGATGCAGCTGTCGTACGATCTTCACTGCATTGTGCCGTGCACTTCGGCCACACACGATGCCATAGCCGACTATCCTCCCGACATCGTCACTACTACCAATGCCGGCAACAATGCGCTGAAAGTGGGGCTTGCGATAATTGACGGCATAGCCACCAACGCCTATGAGCCCACCGACAGCGTAAAGGGCGACGTTGCAAGAATGATTATGTATGCCGTGACATGCTACTCAGGATATAAATGGCAAGGACGTGCGCTCAATATAATAAACGGCGGAGCATATCCTACGCTTAACCGACACGGCATCACCCTGTTGCTCGAATGGCATCGCGCCGATGCAGTTAGCCAACGGGAAAAGAAACGCAACGACGCCATTTATTCGGTTCAAGGCAATCGCAACCCATTTATCGATTTCCCGGAGCTCGCTGAGCATCTGTGGGGAACGAAAACCGATGAGCCTTTTTCTATCGAAGGAACATCAGACCCGCATCCATCAGAGCCAGACACAGATGGCAAACTAAAATCAACCTACTCGAAAACCTCCGACAGCACCATTGTGCTCGCTACGCCGTTTGTGAGCGCAAACGCCGAATGGAGCATCGACGGCACCAAATGCACCACGCCAACCATCGACGTGGCATCGCTGGCACTGGGCCGTCACATACTCCGTTTCAAAACCACCATCTTATCGGGACGAATAACCATCGAGATAGTGCCATGAGAAGTATTGCGGGAATATTGACATCACTGATTCTGCTCGTAGCCATATCGTGCAGCAGCACCGACGAGGCCAATGAAACTATAATCAGCCTGTCGCCCGGCGAGATAACCATCGCATCCGGTGAGTCGGCCTCAATATCGGTTGTCACCAACGCCGGTTCGTTCGAAATTGACGCCGACAGCAGAATAATAAGCTACGAAACAAGCGGAACCACAATTATTATCACCGGGAAAGCTGCCGGAGCCACAAACCTCAGGGTGAGAGCCGGTAACAAGAGCGTCTATTGCCATATAACAGTGACAGAGGTGCCCCCGATAATCGATGATGACAATTCAGAAGAGCTAAACGACAACAGCACCCGCTGCCAAGGCTCTGGAATCGACCTTAAAGCCGATGATGTGGGCATTCTGTTCAGCAGTGGCTCAGTATCGGGATTCATAAGCATAACCTTTGCCGATATAGATTCAGGAAAATACATTACAGCCAACATCAACCCACACAATTACTCCGATGCACTAATTATCGACAACGGCACAGAACACCGCGCAACTGCTCAGTTGCTGAAAGAGACCGACAGCACACAATGGATAGACATATACACCACCGACGGCAACCGATATCTGATAGTGGCCGAAAAGCATTGATGCCGAAGCAATCTAAGTTGCCCCGGCATCTAATGTCAGTATTCTGTAAGATAATTATTCAAACAAATGCTTCAAACGGCTGAAAATGCGTTTTCTCTCACTTTCCGATGGCTTGATATTAGGGTTTTCACGCATCTGTTCAAACACCCGTTTCTGCTCATCGGTTAGATTCTGCGGGATGTAGACCATTACGTTAACGAGCAAGTCGCCCACTCCATAACGGTCGGGCGAAGGCAGACCTTTGCCCCTTAAGCGCAGCACCTTGCCAGGCTGAGTTCCCGGTTCGATATTCAGACGGGCTTTACCATCAATGGTAGGCACTTCCACTTTACCACCAAGGACAGCAGTTGGGAGATCAAGCATCAGGTTGTAAATCAAGTCGTTTTCATCACGCTGCAATTCCGGGTCCTTCTCCTCCTCGATAACAACGAGCAAATCGCCGTTGATTCCGCCGTGACGCGGAGCATTACCCATACCCGACATTTTCAGTGTCATGCCATCGCTCACACCGGCAGGTATGTTGAGAGTTACAACATCGTCGCGCTTAACCACACCTTCTCCGCCGCAACTATTACATTTATCCTTGATAATCTTTCCTTCGCCATGGCAATTAGGACAAGGCGAAGTAGATTGCATGCTGCCAAGGAAGGTCTGTTGAACTTTGGTAACATAGCCAGAGCCACCGCAAGTAGTACAAGTGGTGTAGGCAGTTCCCGATGCAGCACCAGTGCCGTTACAGCTGTCGCACTTAACATATCGTGGCAAACGAATCTTCTTTTCCACTCCGTGGGCTACATCATGGAGTGTAACGCGCACTTTCACACGCAAATCGGTACCACGGCGCTGTTGCGGGCCTCGACGTCCGGAACTGAAACCGCCGCCAAAGCCGCCGCCAAAAATATCACCGAAATGAGCGAATATGTCCTCCATCGACATGCCGCCGCCAAAACCGGCACCGCCGCCAAAGCCGCCACCCATATTGCCCATATTGTGGCCAAACTGGTCGTAGCGAGCACGTTTATCCTTGTTGCTCAGCACATCGTAAGCCTCGGCAGCCTCCTTGAACTTCTCTTCGGCCTCTTTTTTCTCAGCCTCCGATTTGTCAGTCTGGCGGTCGGGGTGATATTTCATGGCCACCTTGCGGTAGGCCTTCTTCAATTCCTCGTCAGTAGCGTTTTTGTCAACGCCAAGCACCTCGTAATAATCTCTTTTTTTCTGGTCCATCGTAGTAAAGAAAAATATTATTGGCCAACAACAACCTTACTGTGGCGCAGCACTTTATCGTTAAGCATATAGCCCTTCTGCACGGTGTCGATAACTTTGCCTTTGAGTTTCTCGTCGTCGGTAGGGAACACAGTGACAGCCTCATGGAGTTCAGTATCGAAATCGACACCGGCATCGGTTGCAATTGGCTTCACACCGTTCTGCTCCAGATATTTGGCAAATTTATTGTAAATGATATTCATGCCCTCTTTCACCACAGCGATATCGTCGCAGTTCTCGTTGGCCTGCACACCACGTTCAAAGTCGTCGATAATAGGCAGAAGCGCCTTCATGGCCGACTCAGCACCATTCTTAATCAAATCAGACTTTTCCTTTAGAGTACGCTTACGGAAATTGTCGAATTCGGCCATAAGAAACAGATATTCCTTCTTTTCTTTCTCAATTTGTGCAGATAGTTCATCGTACTTTGCCTGTAACTGTTCCAATTCAGTTGGCTCCTCGTGCTGTTCAACCGTCTGCTCAGTGTCAGGTTCTTGAGTTTCAGAAGCCTCTACCTCAACTTCTTCCTTTTCGCTCTTATCTTTGTCCATTTTCTTCTTCTTTTTCATAATTTAAAATCATAATATCAAAAATGTTGCCAAACTGCAATTCGCGGCAAAACCTACGGAAACATTGCCTGGAATTACGTTCTATCGGACATTCGGAGCTAATCTCACCACGAATTTGCGGGCAAAATCGAGACTGCGGAAAGCAGATTCTGCCATATTGGCACTATCAAAAATTCCGAACATCGACGAGCCCGAACCCGACATCGAAGCATATTCGGCACCTAAACCATACAGTTGCTCCTTGATTTGCGCAAGCTGTCCGAACCGGGCAAACACACTCGGCTCGAAATCGTTAAGCAACACTCCTCGCCACAGCGGAACATCGCGCATTACTATATCGGCAATGGGCACTGCCGGCTGTGCAGGCACCACCCCGGCATAAGCCTCCTTGGTCGACACATACACATCGGGCTTAACAAGTACCAGCCATTTCGACGACAAATCAATGCTTACCGGCGAAAACACATCACCGATTCCCGAAGCCAGCATCGGCCTGTTATAAATGAAGAACGGGCAATCGGCACCAAGCGACGCTGCCAGTTCAGCCAGCCGTTCGTCGGCAAGGCCAAGACTGTACATTGCATTGAGCATCAACAAAGTGGCGGAGGCATCGGCTGAGCCTCCTCCAAGTCCAGCCCCATCAGGAATAGCCTTGTGCAGATGGATATCCACTTCGGGCAGGTCGAACATGCTCTGCATCAAACGGAATGCCTTCATCACCAAATTCTTCTCAACCGGACAATCAACAGCATTGCCGCTCAACGAAAGCGTTGTGGCATCGCCTTTTGCCGGAACAATCTCAAGTGCATCCTTGATGTCGACAGGATAAAACAGCGTGCTTATGTCGTGATAGCCGTCATGGCGACGGGCCACGATATTCAGGCCCAGATTAATCTTGGCATTCGGAAATGTAATCATTAGTGTAGTGTTTGCTAATTGTTCTGCGAAATTACTCATTTCCCGACATTCATTCAACACCTTCGGGTCGCTTTGTTGATTGTTTGTTGATAAGATGACACTTTCTTTTCCGCAGAAACCCATATATTTCACTAAATTTGCAGTTACAATTATCCGATCTGAGAAAATGGCATACGAAAACAGCAAAAGTTACAACAAACAGCCGAAACAAAGCAACGACCTGACGCTGCTGGGGAAGGTTCAACCACAGGATACCGAACTTGAGGAAGCCGTGCTCGGCGCATTGATGCTCGAGAAAGACGCCTACACCATTGTGTGCGACCTTCTTCGCCCAGAAGCGTTCTACGACCCTCGCAACCAGAAAATATATGCGGCAATCGTGAGCCTCGGCTCGGCTCAGCGTCCCATCGACCTGCTCACCGTAACCGAGCAGCTGCGCACCGACGGCGAACTCGACTTTGTTGGCGGGCCTATACGCATCTCGGAACTCACTGGCCGCGTGGCCTCGGCAGCACACGTTGAATTCCACGCACGGATAATTGCCCAGAAATTCCTGGCGCGCGAGCTGATTCGCTTCAGCTCGGAGATTCAGGAAAAGGCATTCGACGAATCAAACGACGTCGACGACCTGTTGCAGGATGCCGAAGGCCGCCTGTTCGAGATATCGCAACGCAACCTTAAGAAAGATGTAACCATCATTGCACCGGTAATAACCGAAGCCATCAAGCAGATAGAAATTGCATCGAAACGCGAAACCGGCATCAGCGGTCTGCAGACTGGTTTTCATCAACTCGACAAGATTACCTCAGGTTGGCAGAATTCCGACCTCATCATCATTGCTGCGCGTCCGGCAATGGGTAAGACCGCTTTCGTGTTGTCGATGGCAAAGAACATGTCGGTGAACTACGAGATTCCGACAGCGGTGTTCTCGCTCGAAATGTCGAAGCTCCAGCTTGTTAACCGTCTGATTTGCAATGTATGCGAGATTGAAGGCGAGAAAATCAAAAGCGGACGCCTCTCGCCGCTTGAATGGAACCAGATAAACACCCGCATCGACGAACTCTTCAGCGCAAAACTCTTTATCGACGACACTGCCAGCCTTTCGATTTTCGAGCTCCGCACAAAGGCACGCCGTCTGGTGAGAGAGCACGATGTGAAGATTATTATCATCGACTACCTGCAGCTTATGAATGCCTCGGGCATGAAGTTCGGTAGCCGTGAGCAGGAAGTGAGTATGATTTCACGTTCTCTGAAACAGCTTGCCAAAGAACTGAACATTCCTATCATTGCATTGTCGCAGCTTAACCGAAGCGTTGAGAACCGCACCGACGGAAAGCGTCCACAACTCTCCGACCTCCGTGAATCGGGTGCCATCGAGCAGGATGCCGACATTGTGTGCTTCATCCACCGTCCGGAATATTACAACCGCTCGGGTGTTGATGCCAACGGCAACGACATTCGCGGCCTTGCCGAATTCATCATTGCCAAACACCGTAACGGTAGCGTGGAGGACGTGAAGATGCGCTTTGTAGGTAAATATGCACGTTTCCAAAACTGGGAAGACACTCACGAGGTGATACAAAGCACCTACGAATCGAAAATAAATCAGGACAACCCCAACGACAACTCCGACTTCCTGGCATCGCAAGCCCCGACAATCGAGCCGAACATGGATTTCATGACCTCGCCCGACGAAAGCCCGTCGCCATTCTGACGCAGCGACCCATTAGGTTGGAACACCCACCAGCCAATCAAGCAATAGCGGGAAGAACACCAGGATGAGAGCCAACAGAACAATGCTTAAAATGAAACGTCGCATAATAGAAAAATTTCCCTGTTAAAAATATCACACGAGCCGTCCTTGGCCCGCATAGCTGTAATAGCCGTTTGCACACACAATTATGTGGTCGTCAACCGGAATATCGAGCAGTTTTCCAGCCTCCACAAGTTTGTGAGTGAGGTTGTCGTCCTGCAGGCTTGGACGCAGATTGCCCGAGGGATGATTGTGAAACACAATAATCGAATTGGCAAGATTGTCGACAGCCACCTTCATTATCATTTTCGGGTCGGCCGAAGTTGAACTTGTACCACCCTGTCCTATCCTTACGCGTGCAATCACACGTTTGGCAGTGTTTAGCGCCACCACCCAGAATTCCTCATGCGGAAGATATCCAATCTGGAATTTCATCAGGTTATAGGCTTTTGTGCTATCAGTAATCTGAGGTGCAACAAAGTCTTCCGACGAATATCGCTTTGCCAGTTCAATTGCCGACAGGATGGTGATTGCCTTAGCATCACCTATACCTTTGAAATTGCGTTTCAGGTCGCCTATGGTTTTCTGTCCGAGTGGCACCAGACGGTTGTCGCACCACTGCAGCATTCGCTGTGCCAGTTCCACCACCGATTCGCCGGGAGTGCCGCTGCCAATAAGAATGGCCAGCAGTTCGGCCTGCGACAAAGCCCCGAAACCATATTTCAAGGCTTTCTCGCGAGGACGGTCGTCGGCAGCAATGTTCTTCATTGCACGGCAGTAGCCTTTGTTTTCGTTATCTTCACCATCCATATTGTCATTTACCTTTACGCATTCTTATTTCCTGCTCAATATCGCGCCCGCGACGCATCAGAACCTTGACAAACCATGCACGGATGAAACCTATACCATAGCCAATTAGCTGAACGAAACTGGTAACGATGGCCAGCAACGAAATCTTGAGGCTTTGCGTCTGGGCAAGAGCCGTGGCAAACAAAGCGAAAGCATACACGGCCGGCAGCAAAAGCCACCACCACGACATTACACAAGCCAGCACTATGATGGAGGCCATACCCACGGTGAACACTGCCGGAGCAAGGTGTACAAGTTTGAGCGATTCAGGATACAGCAAATAGAGCGTGATGCGCGACATGCCGAACACGTAGACCTGACGACAGAACTTCTTAAGGTCGACACGCCGTTTATGATACACGTATGCCTCGCGCTCCAAGGCAATGGAGAAACCGGCCTTGCGAATGCGCATACTCATGTCGATATCCTCAGAGAACATCTCACGGAATCCACCCACTGCTTGCCACACACGGCGCGAATAGCCCATATTGAAGCTGCGCGGCACAAATTTCTCAAGCTGCACTTTTCCGCCTCGGATGCCTCCGGTGGTGAGAAACGCCGTCATTGAGAAGTTTATGGCCTTCTGAATGTCGGAAAACGACTCATGGGCTGCATCTGGCCCTCCGAAACAATCAACATAATTCTGCTCGAGAGCCGTTTTCAGGACATTGAAATAATCGGCAGGTATAACACAATCGGAATCGAAGAACACAAAGTAATCGCCCACAGCATGCTCAATGCCATAGTTGCGGGCAATGCTCCGCCCCTCGTTTTCCTTATAGAAATACTTTACCGGAATTTCCGAAACGTATTTCTCTACAATGTCGCGGCATTTCACAGTACTGCCGTCCTCAACTATGAGCACCTCGAAATCCTTGCACGACTGAGCTGTAAGACTCTTAAGCAAATCGTCGACCTCGGCAGGACGATTATACACCGGAACAATTATAGAGAAATACATTTTTTCAGAAAAAAGAGAGTGTATTGTTATTTTTTACCTGATTTCTTACCCTTTTTGCAAGCCTTCGGGCATTCCTTGCACGATGCCTTTATGAGTTTCTGTGCCAGCAGTGGGTCGTTAGTGGTGATAAAGTCAACGTTGGCATCGATGAAGTGTTGCAGGTCGGCTTCCTTGTTTACTGTCCATACATTTACCTTCATGCCTGCATCCTGGATGCCTTTAATCATTCCTGGATCTTTCTTGAACACTCCATAATGGTAGTCGGCACCGGCACAGCCCTTTTCCTTTAGCACGTCAATCGAATAGTCGCCGTTAAGATAATAAACGGGGTTGAAAGTACGCTTAATGAACTGTTCGACGGCATTAGGAGAGAATGTGATGAACTCGGTTCGGCTCATGAGCCCTTTTTCGCGAAGCATTGCAAGACTGAGCTTTACAGCCTCGGTTTCGTGGGCCTTATTCTTGTGGGGCTTGAGTTCGAATATGAGTTTCACCTTAGTTTGCTTTGCCTTTTCAAGATAAGCATCGAGTGTTGGCACGGTTTCGCCGTTAGGCAGTTTCTGCTTGAGGATATCAGCCGACTGTGAAGTCTCGATAACGAGACCATTGATTTGGTCGTCGTGGTTAACCACAAGAACATTGTCGGCAGTAAGCCATACATCGAATTCACTTCCATAGCAACCTATAGAATCGGCGAGTTCAAGCGATTTGAGTGAATTTTGGGCAGAACCGGGAGTATCCCAGAAACCACGGTGAGCAATCACCTTAGGTTTTGCAGCAACGGTGGCCGAGCAAGCCACGAGCGCAATGACAAATAGCGATAAGAATTTTTTCATGACACTAAATATTAATTATTATCAATTGTTTTTATACCAGTCGACAAGGCGTGCAACGCCCTCCTCAATTTCAACGCTATGATGCCATCCGAGCGAATGGAGCTTGCTCACGTCGGTGAGCTTGCGCATAGTGCCGTCGGGCTTTGTAGCATCCCATCGGATTTCGCCGTTGTATCCAACGGTACGCTGCACCAGTTCGGCAAGCTGGCGGATTGTAATCTCCTTGCCGCTGCCAATGTTGATATGGCAATTGCGCACCTCGGGGTTAGAGCCACGTACATCGTCGAAATCGATGTTGAGCAGCGCATACACCGAAGCGTCAGCCATGTCCTCGCTCCAGAGGAATTCGCGGATAGGAGCGCCTGTGCCCCAAAGCATGAGATGGTCGGCATAAATGCCGTATTTGTTGAGCATAGCCACAATAACTTCGTTAGAGGCAGCCCCGTCGACCCCTTCAACCGGACGACGGTTCATGTCGGCACGAACGGCATCCCAATTGGCTTCGTTAAGCATCTTGGCCAGATATAGTTTGCGAATCATAGCCGGCAGCACGTGACTGGTTTCGAGGTTGAAATTGTCGTTAGGACCATATAAGTTGGTTGGCATCACGGCAATATAGTTGGTGCCGTACTGCAGATTGAAACTTTCGCACATCTTCAGTCCGGCAATCTTTGCAATGGCATAAGGCTCGTTGGTGTATTCGAGGGGCGAGGTAAGCAGCGCATCCTCGGTGATGGGTTGCGGAGCCTCACGCGGATAGATGCATGTGCTTCCCAGGAACAGTAATTTCTTGACTCCGTGGCGGAAACTCTCGCCGATCACATTCTGTTGAATCTGCAGGTTCTGGTAGATGAAATCGGCGCGATACTTCAGATTTGCCATGATACCACCCACATGAGCAGCAGCAAGGACTACATATTCAGGGCGTTCCTCATCGAAGAATCGGCGCACTGCCGCACCATCGAGCAAGTCGAGCTCGGCATGAGTGCGGCCCACCAGATTTGTATAGCCACGGTGCAGGAGATTGTTCCATATGGCCGAACCAACAAGACCGCGATGGCCGGCCACATATATCTTTGCTTCTTTTGCTATCATCACCTTATGCCTTTTTGCTGTTCTTTATCATCTTGACATCGTGGTCGGTCATGATGTTGACCAACTGTTCGAAACTTGTGGTACGAGGGTTCCATCCCAGTTTCTCGCGAGCTTTCGAGGGGTCGCCAAGCAACTGTTCCACCTCGGCAGGGCGGAAATATTTCGGATCGACCTCAACGAGCACTTTACCGGTGGCCGTGTCGATGCCTTTTTCGTCAACGCCCTCGCCTTCCCAGCGCAGTTCGATGCCGGCCCGGCGGAATGAGAGAGTTGCAAACTCGCGCACAGTGTGGTATTCACCGGTGGCGATGACGAAATCATCGGGCTCAGGCTGCTGCATTATCAGCCACATGCATTCCACATAGTCGCGGGCATAACCCCAGTCGCGCAGAGCATTGAGGTTGCCCAGATATAGTTTTTCCTGCAAGCCGTTGACAATGCGGGCCACGGCAAGAGTGATTTTGCGAGTAACAAAAGTCTCGCCTCGACGTTCACTCTCATGGTTGAACAGAATACCGTTAACAGCATACATGCCGTAGCTTTCCCGGTAGTTCTTCATAATCCAGAACGAATAGAGTTTGGCACACGAATACGGGCTACGCGGATAGAATGGGGTTTTCTCGTTCTGCGGCACCTCCTGCACCTTGCCATAGAGTTCCGATGTGCTTGCCTGATAAATGCGGGTGCGCTTTTCCATCTTCAGTATGCGCACAGCCTCGAGCAGGCGCAAAGTGCCCACTGCATCGGTTTCGGCCGTGTACTCCGGCACATCAAACGACACTTTCACATGGCTCTGGGCCGCAAGATTATATATTTCGGTAGGCTGGACCTCTTGGATGATTCGAATGAGTGAGCTCGAATCGGTCATGTCGCCATAATGAAGCTCGACGAGGCGCTTGCGCTTCATGTCGCGCACCCATTCGTCAAAGTAAAGGTGTTCAATGCGGCCTGTGTTGAAGCTGCTGCTGCGGCGTATGATGCCATGAACCTCGTAACCCTTGTCGAGAAGCAGTTCGGCCAAGAACGAGCCGTCCTGCCCGGTAATACCGGTTATCAATGCTATTTTGTCCTTTTTCAATTCCATAGAATTATATGAAAATAATATTGTGCATAATTCATTGCAAAAATAGTGATTTATGGCGAATATATCAACTGTATATATGGTGTAAAACATTATCTTTGCAATCAGCAACAACTAACTACCTACAATGGACATTAACGAAGCAAGCGACAAATTCAAGGAAGAGGCTATTGCCCCGATGCATACAGCCGAACACATCCTCAACGGAACAATGGACCGAATGTGGCACTGCGGACGTGCTGTAAGTTCGCACGTAGAGCGTAAGAAAAGCAAACTCGACTACCGCATGTCTGCTCCGTTATCTGCCGAACAAGTGGCCGAAGTGGAGAAAAAGGTTAACGAGGTGATAAAAGCGCACCTCGACGTGAGCGAGGAATTTGCCTCGCAACAACAGGTGGCTGAACGTTTCGACCTGAAGAGACTGCCCGACGATGCCACCGAAACTGTGAGAATTGTGCACGTGGGCAACTACGACGAATGCCTGTGTGTGGGCCGACACGTGAGCAACACTTGCGAAATTGGCAGATTCAGAATCTCAAGCACACGTTTCGACAACGGGATGTTCCGAATTGTGTTCCGTCTCGACTATCCTGATTAGAATAAATAACAATACCGATGAAAACTTCAAAAATAATGATTGCAGCAACAATTGCAGCCTCGGCGCTGGCATCGTGCAACCAATCGGACAACAACAGCATCATGTATCTCAGCGTGGGTTCGTACGCTCCTGCCGACTCGGCCGGCATTGCCATCTATGCCTTCAACTGCACCGACGGTTCGGCAACACGCCTCAGCGACACCCGCGGCATTGCCAACCCATCATATCAAGCAGTGTGCGCCGACAAGAACTGGCTGTGCTCGGTGAGCGAAACCGGCGATGACAAGGCCGCGCTTGTGGCTTATCGATTTAACCGTGACAATGCAGCGCTTGAGGAAATCAACCGTCTAACCGTCGACGGAGCCGACCCGTGCTATGTGTGGGTCGACTCGAAACGGAGGTTGGCTGTAACTGCCAACTATTCGGGTGGCAGCATTACAGCCATCGGCATAAATCCAGACGGTTCGCTCGCAAACAAGCGGGTGATATCGTTCACTGGAAGCTCGGTCGACACTGTCAGGCAGGCCAAGCCTCACCTGCACTGCACATATGCATCGCCCGATGAAAGGTTTCTTTTTGCCAACGACCTTGGCACCGACAGCATTCACGGCTTCGGCATCATCGACACCGGCAACTCTCTGGCACTGGAAACTCTGGCAGACCCATCGATAATGCTTACCGGCGGCGAAGGACCGCGCCACACCGAATTTCACCCAAACGGACGCTTTGCCTACGTGATAGGCGAACTCTCGGGCAACGTGACCACCATGCAATATGCCAACGGCAAATTCACCGTCGTTCAAAGCATTGAGGCCGACTCGCTCCACGCTTCGGGAAGCGCCGACATCCACATTTCGCCCGACGGCAGATTCCTATATGCATCGAATCGATTGAAAGGCGACGGAATAGCCATCTTTGCCATCAATGCCACCGACGGCACACTCACGAAGGTGGGATACCAGCCAACCGGCATCCATCCGCGCAACTTCATCATCACGCCCGACGGACGCTTTTTGCTGTGCGCTTGCCGCGACAGCAACGTCATCCAGGTGTTTTCCATCAACCCTGCATCAGGATTGCTGGTCGACACTCACCGCGACATCGCATTCAGCAAACCGGTGTGTCTAAAGCTTTTCAGATAGATTTCAACAGCATTTGCACATAAAAAAGCAGGAACCTTACACTTTTAGGCTCCTGCTTTTTATACTACGATTTGAGTAGCTATCAGTTGTTACGGTTGGCGCGCTTACGCTCAAGATCATCGAGAATTATTTTGCGCAGACGGATGTGGTTTGGAGTAACCTCAACATATTCGTCTTCCTTGATATATTCGAGAGCTTCCTCAAGACTGAACACCACCGGCGGAATAATGCGGGCCTTCTCGTCGGAACCCGAAGCACGGGTGTTGGTAAGCTTCTTCGACTTGGTGACATTCACCACAATATCGCCTTCCTTGGCGTTCTCTCCCACAATCTGTCCGGCATAGACCTCCTCTTGAGGGAATATGAAGAAGCGGCCACGGTCCTGAAGCTTGTCGAGGGCATAAGCATAAGCCGTTCCAGCCTCCATAGCTATGAGCGAGCCATTGGTGCGGCGCTCAATGTCGCCCTTCCATGGCTGGTATTCAAGGAAGCGGTGCGACATGATTGCCTCGCCGGCCGAACCGGTGAGCACATTGCTGCGCAAGCCAATGATACCACGCGATGGTATGTTGAAGTCGATAAGGATACGGTCGTTCTGGGTCTGCATCGACACCATCTCGCCTCGGCGACGAGTTACCATATCGATTACCTTGCTTGAATATTCCTCGGGCACATTAATCGAAAGCACCTCGATAGGTTCGCACTTTACGCCGTCGATTTCCTTGATGATAACCTGCGGCTGACCAACTTGCAGCTCGTAACCCTCACGACGCATGGTTTCGATGAGGATTGACAGATGAAGTACACCACGGCCAAACACACGCCAAGCATCCTCACGCTCGGTGCGCTCAACGCGCAGCGCCAGATTCTTGTCGAGCTCACGGGTAAGGCGGTCGGCAATGTGACGTGTGGTTACATATTTGCCGTCCTTGCCGAAGAATGGCGAGTCGTTGATGGTGAAAGTCATCGACATTGTAGGTTCGTCGATGGCAATGCGTGGCAGCGGCTCTGGATTGTCGTAAAGCGAAATGGTATCGCCGATTTCGAATCCTTCGAGGCCCACCATTGCGCAAATGTCGCCCGAACTTACGCTCTCCACTCGTTTGCGGGCCATTCCCTCGAAAGTGTGGAGTTCCTTGATGCGCTGACGCACCACCGAACCATCTTTCTTGCACAGGCCAACATCCATACCCTCGCGGAGGGTGCCACGGTGCACACGGCCCACTGCTATACGGCCAACGTACGAACTGTAGTCGAGCGAAGTGATAAGCAATTGCGGATCACCCTCGAGTACTTTAGGCTCAGGGATATATTTTATGATTGCATCGAGCAGCGGAGTGATGTTGTCGGTAGGATGTTCCCACGAAGTACTCATCCAGTTCTGTTTGGCCGAACCGTATAGCGTAGGGAAATCCAGCTGGTCCTCGGAGGCATCGAGGTTACACATTAGGTCGAATACCATTTCGTTCACCTCGTCGGGACGGCAGTTCGGCTTATCAACCTTGTTCACCACTACTACCGGCTTCAGTCCCATCTGGATTGCCTTCTGTAGCACGAAACGCGTTTGTGGCATCGGGCCCTCGAAAGCATCGACGAGCAGCAGACAGCCGTCGGCCATGTTGAGCACACGCTCAACCTCGCCACCGAAGTCAGCGTGCCCCGGAGTGTCGATAATGTTAATCTTATAGTCTTTATACGTGATGGAAACGTTTTTCGAGAGGATAGTAATGCCTCGCTCACGCTCCAAATCGTTATTGTCGAGAATTAATTCGCCTGCGTTCTGGTTCTCGCGAAACAGATGCCCGGCAAGTAACATCTTATCTACCAGCGTAGTCTTGCCATGATCGACATGGGCGATGATGGCAACGTTTCTAATCTTTTGCATACCTATTTTATTACAAAGTGCAAAGATAGTGCAAAGGCGGCACGCAACAAAAATATTGTGCAAGTTTTAGCAAATTACATCAACAAAAAATCGGAAAACATTTCATAGATAAAAATAAATGCTTACCTTTGCACCCACATAATTTTTTATTAACTAAACAAATCTCGAAAGAATGCATTTAAGTTCTGAAGAAAAGAAAGAGGTCTTCGCGACCTACGGAGCGTCCAATACTGATACTGGCTCACCAGAGTCCCAGATTGCATTATTCTCTCTCCGTATCGCGCATCTTACTGCTCACCTGAAGCAGAATCATAAGGACCATACAACTGAACGCGCCCTGAAGATGCTTGTAGGTAAGCGTCGTCGCCTGCTTGACTACCTTATCAAGAAGGACATCAACCGCTACCGTGCCATCATCGCCAAGAAGGAGCTCGGAATCAGAAAGTAATTGCCTCTCCAAGCAATTACGTTCAAAGCACAAAAGGATTGCATCAACCGATGCAGTCCTTTTTTTCGCACAAATGTCGACATCATAATACACCAAAGGCTGGCTTTATGGCCAGCCTTTAATGTATATGGGATTAGTTGGGATTATGCCTTTACACGACCAACGTATGAACCGTCGC
>JAEDFO010000029.1 GCA_016292745.1 Muribaculaceae bacterium
AGCTCACGCTTGGCCGCTCGATTGTCAACCGCACGCTGTTCAGCGACAGCTTTGGTCATGGAGGTGGCTGCTGACGCTTCTCCGGAAGGTCAGAATTTTTTCAGTTCGCAGTACAGCCGGTGTAGCGGAAGCCCCATAACGTTGTAGAAACTTCCTTCGATGCCGCGGATGCCTATGCAGCCTATCCATTCCTGAATGCCGTAGGCTCCGGCTTTGTCGTAGGGCTTATATCGCTCAATATAGTATTCTATCTCGTCGTGGCTCAGAGGGGCGACGTCGACAATGGTAGTTGCCGAGAACGAACTGCTTTGCAAGGTGCTTCGTACGGTGACACCGGTTATCACTTTGTGCTTTTTCCCCGACAGCATCTCGAGCATGCCTACGGCCTCGCTGTAGTTGGCAGGTTTGCCGAGTGGCTTTCCCTCGGCCACTACAATGGTATCGGCGGTAATGAGCAGCTGTGATGGGGTCAAGTTGAATGCGTTGGCCTTAAGTTGCGACAGAAATACCGGAATTTCGTCGACATTAAGCGATTCGGGATACACCTCCTCTATGCCGTTGAGCCTTACCACCTGGAAATCGATGCCGAGGTCGGCAAGAAGCTGGCGGCGGCGTGGCGAGGCGGAGCCAAGGATTATGCTGTATTTGTTTAGATTGTCAAGCGGATTCATTGTTTTGAGAGTTTCTGGGTTGGATATTACCATCCGAAGGCACGTTTGTCGGACATCCATTTGCCCTGAGCCTTCATCACTTGTTCTATAACATCGCGTCCGCATCCGCGTCCGCCTTCGTATGGCGATATGTAGCGGGCCATCTCGCGTACCTCGAATGCGGCATCGGCGGGAGCCACGGCAAGTCCGGCATGCTTCATTGCTTCGATGTCGGGGATGTCGTCGCCAACGAAAGCCACTTCTTCGGGCTTAAGGCCATATTTCTCCATCCATTCGATAAGTTTGGGAAGTTTCACCGCCACACCGAGGTATACATCGGGAATACCGAGGCCTTCGAAGCGCACGCGCACACTTTCGGTGTTTCCGCCGGTGATTATGGCAATATGGTATCCGTGCTTAACGGCAAGTTGCAGCGCATAGCCATCCTTGATATTTACCATTCTCATCGGTTCACCGGTGGGGTAGAGGGGTATGGTGGAGCATGATAGCACGCCGTCGACATCAAATGCAATGCCGCGAATCTTGCTGAGGTCGTAGTTTATTCCGCTCATTCGTGTTTTTGTTTATTGTGATTTAAAATACTGTCGGATAAAAGTTTGTAAATTTCGTGCTGTTCGCCGGTAAGGGCGCTCAGATGACTGTCGATAATCCTCATGTCGCCGCGGGCTGCAGGCCCGGTTTGAGCTTCTGAGGGACGCATATGGTCGAGTTTGGCTATCGAAGCTTTAAGCAGTGGCATGAGGATGCTGAACGGCAGGTCCGACTGCGCAAGGATGTCGTCGGCAATGCGCCATAGGCCGTTGGCAAAGTTGCAGGCAAAAACGGCGGCGATGTGCAGCTGCCGGCGAGTGTCGCTGTCGGCAGGGTAGATGTGGCTTGATATGCATCGGGCAATTTCGGAGATGCGGCTTAGCGCATCAACTGTGTTTGCCTCGACAAACAGTGGTATCTCGGATGTGTCGATTGTGGCGTTGCGGCTGAATGTCTGCAACGGATATAGCACACCGTAGGACGTGGCAGTGTTGCTAAGGGCATTGCACCCACAGCTGCCCGAGGTGTGCATCCATATGGCACTGTCGTTGATGTGTGCCAGCTGTGCAGCCACCTCGGCTATGGCATCGTCCTTCACCATGATGATGTAGGCGTCGGCATCGCTGACTATGGAGCCGATATTATCGGTAGCGGCAGGGCATTGCACAGCCTCGGCAAGTGCCTGGGCATTGTCGAGGCTGCGGCTGAACACCTGTACAATCCGGTGACGTGTGTACAGTGCCTTGGTGAGATGCCACGCCACGTTACCGGCTCCTATTATCGCTATATTCATTTGGCTATGTGCACTTTCTCCCATTTCAGCTTCTCAAGGTCGAATGGCTTGCGCTCTTCGGCCTTATGGCCAAGAGTGATGGCGCAGAGAATCATCTGCTCGGGTGGCAGACTTACTATGCCGCTGATGAAATCCTGTGCTGATTCGCCGTCGGCGGTGTATCGGTTGCGTATCTGTACCCAGCAACTGCCCAGTCCGAGGTCCTCGGCTTGCAGTTGCATGTATGCGGCGGCAATCGATGCATCTTCAATCCATGCGTCGGTGATTTCGGGATTTGCCATTACGAATATTGCAAGGCTGCAGTTGGCAAGTGGAAGGGTGCCCATTTCTCGGCATTTGCTCAGTTCTTGCAGTTTTTCCTTGTCTTCAATGAGGAGGAATTCCCAAGGCATAGTCCGTTTCGACGATGGGGCCATAAGTGCTGCCTGAAGGATGGTGGTGACGTCGTCGGCCGAAATCGGCTCGTCGGTGTAACGGCGTATGCTGTGACGACGCACTATTAAATCGTGAAAATTGCTCATGTTCAATATATTATGTTAATGTCTATTCAAGAATCAACGTTTTCCGAGGCGAGAAGTTCATCACTTCGTTTATGGTGATGTTCTTGCCGGTGACAACGTCGGTGCGGGTTGTTCCTATTGGCAACACCTCGTTGTAGCGTTCGAAGTCGATGCTGATAGTGTCGTCGGTGCCGTTCATCACTATCACCACGTTTTTGTCGCCCAGCCTGCGTTCGTATACATAGATGCCTTTGTAGGGTATGAAGTGCTTTAGCGAGCCTTTGGCAATTATATCGCTCGAACGTCGCCAGTGGGCAATGCGGCTCAGATAGTCGAAGGCCTCGTTTTGCAGTTGGGTGCGTCCTTCGGGGGTGAATTCCGACGAGGTATCGCCGGGAAATCCGCCTTTAACATCCTTGCGCACATATCCGTCGCTCCCCTCCTTGCTGCCGTTCATCAGCAACTCCTGACCGTAGTATAGTTGCGGAATGCCACGGGTGGTGAGCAGGAATGCAACGGCTTGCTTCCATTGGCCAAGGTTGTCGGGCAACGATAGCAGAAACCGGTCGCTGTCGTGGTTCTCGAGGAAGGTGAGCACCTTCATAGGGTCGGGATAGAGATAGTCCTGCGACAGACGTTCGTATATTGCATTCAGACCCTGCGAATATTTGCGTGTGTCGGAGCCAAATGCCTCACGGGCCATCATCATGGTGGGGAAGTCCATCACCGTCTTCAGGTTCGAATTGGTGAACCGGTTTATTTTGCTGTTCTTCTGCCAGAAAGCGCTTCCTGCCACGTTGCCATACCAGCATTCGCCCACAATGTTGTAGCCTGGATATTGACGCTCAACAGCGGCAAGCCACGATGCCATGGCTTCCATGTCGGCATAGGGGTGGGTGTCCATGCGGATTCCGTCGATTTGTGCCTCTTCAATCCACCATATACTGTTCTGAATCAAGTATTTGATAACGTGTGGGTTGCGTTGGTTAAGGTCGGGCATCGAGGGCACGAACCAGCCGTTGACGGTATGGTCGAAATCGTAATCGCTGGCATAGGGGTCGTTAACGGTCGAAAGGGAGAAATTGGTCATCTTGTCGCCCTTGGGATTATTATACCAGTTGGCAGCCGGCATGTCGTCCATCCACTTGTGAGCCACGCCGGTGTGGTTGAAAATCATATCCATCACCACTTTGATGCCACGCTTGTGGGCCTGGCCAATCATATGCTTGTAATCGTCGTTCGAGCCCAGACGAGGGTCGACACGGTAATAGTTTGTGGTGGCATAGCCGTGATACGAGCCGTGAGGCATATCGTTTTCGAGCACCGGTGTAAGCCAGATGGCAGTCACGCCAATGCTGTCGATATAGCCAAGATGTTGTTCGATGCCGCATATATCGCCGCCGTGACGGCCGTTAGGATTCATACGGTTGGCTTCGACACGGTGCTTCAGCGAAGCCACGTCGTTGTTCGACGGGTTGCCATCGGCAAAGCGGTCGGGCATAATCAGATATAGTAAGTCGGAAGCGTCGAACGGAGTGAATTCCGGAGTGTTTCGTTCGCGCAGTTCGAAAGGAATTTTCATCCGTTTCTTGCCAATTTGGTAGGCAATGTCGATGGTTCCCGGCTTGGCATCCGGGCTAATGTTGAGATAGATAAGCTGATAGTTAGGGCTGTCGAGGCGGACAATGCTGTCAACACTCACGCCTGCATATTCAATTCTTGGCTCCAAATTCCTGATTTCAGGATAGTTAACCATAATCTGGAGAGAGCGGTCGGCCATGCCTGTCCACCACATAGGCGGTTCAACGACAGGCGATACCGTAGCCTTAGGCTTTGCCGAGATGGTAATAGCGCAAATCGAGGCCAACAGAAGTGAAAGAATGTTCCGGGTCATAGGTCAATGATAGTTTGATGTGAGGTTAATTATGATAATTGTGACGAAAAATCCATAATTGAGAAGTGATGATGGCAAAATTAGCGAAAAATAGCCTGTCAAAGAAAAAATCCCTACAAAAATTGCTGTCCGTCAGCTAATCAACCACTGCTTTTTTAGGATAGGGTGAATATTTTTGTGGGGTGGGTGGTAATTCGGAATTATTTACTATTTTTGCAGATAATGGATTGGTTTGGCAGAGGTCGGCCAATCGGTATGTTTTTTATAAAGCGTTTGCTAAACGCTTTGTTTTCTTGGCTTTCTGAAATCTGGCAGTTTCACGAATTGGAGTTAGGAAAATGAAGCAACGGCTGATGCCATCATGTTTATGGACCAACTTCTGATGGTATGGCATGCCAATGGCGCCATGTCTGATGAAATTCGATTCATAATGGCGTGTGGGCTCTGCGTTGCTCGTTGCTACTCCAAGGGCCACATGCCAGAGCCTCAGAAAGCGGGACGAGTGACTACGACGAACTCTCACGCTTTTTTTGTCGCTGTAGCTCACTACTCGGAATAATGAGGAACCGCCTTAGGGATAATTAGTATGAAGAACAGCCGCAGCTATGGCTGGTAACGGCACTGTTTGTGAGGAGAGGCATGCCCGGTATGGGACGCTTCTCCTTTTTGGTGATGATTGTGCCGATAAAGAAATGGGCGATATGCTTGCTTTAGCAGCAAAAACTATATACATTTGTAAATGTCACTCTTATAACACTTCATTAATTTATGAATCGATTCATCACTCTATTGATTGCGGCGCTGATGGTGGTTGCTTCGGCTCGTCCACAGCAGGCTTATGTGCCGTCGGCCGACAATCTGGCTGCGCGCGAGCAGTTTCGCGACGCAAAATTTGGCATTTTCATCCATTGGGGGCTTTATGCCATGCTTGCATCGGGCGAATGGACTATGACCAACCGCAATATCAACTATGCCGAGTATCAGAAACTTGCAAATGCATTTTATCCGCATGCGTTCGATGCCAAGCAGTGGGTCGACGCGTTCAAGGATGCCGGTGCGCAGTATATGTGTTTCACATCGAGGCATCATGAGGGTTTTTCGATGTTCAAGACCGAAGAAAGCGATTATAACATTGTGGATGCCACTCCATATGGCAAGGATGTGGTAAAGATGCTTGCCGATGAGTGTCATCGCCAGAATTTCGGGCTTAACCTGTATTATTCGCTTGTCGACTGGTGGCGCGACGATTATCCTCGTGGTCGAACCGGACTTGAAACAGGCCGCCCCGGCAAGGATATTGACTACGACCATTATTATGAGTTTATGAGGCGTCAGCTCACCGAGCTGCTCACTCATTATGGCCCGATAGGCGCCATCTGGTTTGATGGAATGTGGGACCAGGACGAGAACCCTGACTTCGATTGGCGCATGCGCGGGCTATACGACCATATCCACTCGCTTCAGCCTGCCTGCCTGGTGGGCAACAATCATCATTTGGCTGCCATCGAGGGCGAGGATATGCAAATTTTCGAACGGGATCTTCCGGGTGAGAACACTGCCGGAATGTCGGGACAGGATATCAGCACTTTGCCCCTCGAGACGTGCAACACTATGAACGGCATGTGGGGATACAAGATTACCGATCTCGACTATAAGAGCGCCGACGACTTGGTGCGCTATCTTGTGGGGGCTGCCGGTCGCGACGGCAATCTGTTGCTCAACATTGGCCCGCAACCCGATGGCCGATTGCCTCAAGTGGCTGTTGATCGGCTTCACGAGATGGGACAGTGGCTCCGAAAGTATGGCGAAAGCATCTATGGCACCCGTGGCGGCGACATCCCGCCCCATAATTGGGGCGTGAGCACCCGAAAGGGCGATGTGCTGTATCTGCACATCACCAATTGCCCCGACAGCTGCCTGTTTGTACCGGTGATGCAGAAAGTGGTGGCTTCAAAATGTCTTAACACCGGCAATAAGGTAGCAATACATAAGGTTAAAGACCGTGGTATCGTGGTTGACCTTACTGGTATCCCGGCCGAAACCGACCGTATCATTGCTCTCACGCTAAAATGACTCGTCATATGAAGATTCCAAAAACTGTGTTAACGCTGATTGTAATGGCTGTTGGAGCCGGATTGGCTGCGGCGCAGATATCAACTCCACGCATCGAGGCCGATTTTGCCTTGAAGAAAAAACAATTGTCCAAGGGAAAACTCTTCGAGATATTCAAGTATCCCATGAGCGAAGCCGAACGCCAATCCATGACATTCCTGTATGCATACATGACTGTTGGCGATATCACCGACTACAGCGGCGAGTTCTATCTCAGTAGCGTTAAAGCCTCGTTGCGTACACGTGAATCTATGCCTTGGGGCTCTCAGATTCCTGATGATGTGTGGCGCCACTTTGTGCTACCGGTGAGAGTGAACAACGAGAATCTCGACAATGCACGCATCGAGCTTGGCCGAATACTTGCCCCTCGCGTCAAGGGACTTACAATGGAGCAGGCTGCTCTCGAGGTGAACCACTGGTGTCATGAAAAAGTTACCTACGAGCCCTCTGATGCCCGCACGAGTGCACCGCTATCCACCGTACGCAGCGCTATTGGCCGTTGTGGCGAAGAGTCCACTCTGCTGGTGAGCGCATTGCGCTCGGTTGGCATTCCTGCCCGCCAGGTGTACACTCCACGCTGGGCACACACCGACGACAACCATGCATGGGTTGAGGTGTGGGTTGATGGCCGATGGCATTTCCTCGGCGCGTGCGAGCCCGAGCCAGTACTCGACCTTGGCTGGTTCAATGCACCGGCAAGCCGAGGCTTGCTCATGCATACAAAGGTCCCTGGATACTATGAGGGTCCAGAGGAGGTGATGCGACGTACTGCTAATTTCACCGAAATAAATGTAATTGACAACTACGCTGCTTCGGCTCGCTCCGAGGTTTATGTGGTCGACGAAAACGGCGTTGCCGTTGAGGGTGCCTGCGTAGAGTTCGGTATATATAATTACGCTGAATTCTATACTGTCAGCAGACAAACCACCGACGCTGCCGGTCGCGCTTCGCTGACGGCCGGATTGGGCGATATGATGGTGTATGCCTCGAAGAACGACCGCTTTGGCCTGAAAAAGATTAGTTTTGGTATCGATGCCCAAGTGGTCCTTGATCATGCTGTTGGCGAACCGCTAAGCATGGACGTCGACATCACCGTGCCGCGCGAAAAACCCGTGGTGCCTGTTGTGTCAGCCGAACAGCGTGCCGAGAACACCGTCAGGCTGCAAAAGGAAGATTCAATACGCAATGCTTACGTGGCAACATTTGCCGATCGTGTGGCATCGGACAAGCTGGCACAGATGGTGCACCTCGATGCCGATTCGGTGTGGAAAGTCATCGGCCGCACGCGTGGCAATTATGGCAACATCAGCAATTTCTTAATCGGAGCATCGGGCCGTGGCATGGCACAGCGCGCTTTGCAGCTGCTTGGCACTCTGTCGCACAAGGATTTGCGCGATGCCGACCCCAACGTGCTTAACGACCACTTGTATAACACTCCTGTCTCGGCCGATGTGGCTACGGTGTTGGCACCTCGCATTGCCAATGAGCAACTTACTGCCTACCGTTCGTTTTTCGGCCGTGTTGTCAACGAAAAACTGCGTAGCCGTTTTAACGGAAATCCTGAAACACTCGTGCAGTGGTGTCGCAAGAACATTGTCGTTCGCAACGACCTCTCCACACTGTTCACCACCATCTCGCCCGAGGGCGTATGGCGTGCCCGTGTGGCCGACGAACGCTCGCTGAGCATTTTCTTTGTGGCAATGGCACGCTCACTTGGCATTTCTTCGTACATAGATGAAGTAACCGGAAACACTATGTACATTGCAGGCGCCGATACTGTCCGCGTCGATTTGTCAGGCTCGGCTTCTGTTGCTTCGAAGCCGCAGATGGCAACTCTTCGCCTTGATTTCTCGCCCTCGGGGCGGCTCTCCAACCCTGAATATTATCGTCATTTCTCCATTGCACGCTATTCCGACGGCCAGTTTAGCCAGCTCACATATCCCGATTTCGAGCCTTGGAGCACATCGTTTGCCAAGGGCACTACGGTGGAGCAAGGTTACTATATGCTCACCAGCGGCACCCGGTTAGCAACGGGCAATGTGCTTGCGCATATCGAAATGTTTCCGGTTTCTGAAGGCTCTAATGCCTCCAAGCTCATACTTCGCAACGACAGCCAGCAGGTGAGTGTTATCGGTTCGCTCGATTCAGAGTCGGTGTTTACCGGTGGCATTGACGGCCAGCCAACATCGTTGTTGAAAGCTTGTGGCCGTGGATATTTTGTACTCGGAATAGTTGGTGTAGGACAGGAGCCGTCGATTCATGCGCTCAACGACATTGCACTGCAGGCCAGCCAGCTGAAAGCTTCCGGAAGAACTATGGTGCTGCTTTTCCCAAGTCGCACTGCATTTGAATCGTATATGCTTCATCCGGTTACCGGCTTGCCCGACAATGTGGTTATGGGAATCGACGACAATCAAGCCATCGAACGACAGTTACGCCAGTCGATGGAAATAAGCGATGAAGCCACTTTGCCGATATTTGTCATTGCCGACACTTTCAATAGGGTGGTGTTTGGAACCCACGGTTACACGATAGGTCTTGGCAACACCATTGTGAAGACACTCAACGCAATCAGTCAGTAATGCTTGATTATGTGATTATCGTCAATAATCGTTCCATTTAGGCTAATAATTTATTACAAAAATGCAGATATATGCTCTCTGTAGTATATATTTGCATTTGTTTTTGTATAAAATCGAACAAAGTGCCAGGGCTTGGTAATATATTTGTGTATGTGAAGCGTTTGTAGGCTAATAATGCTTACGATATGCCAATAAATATATAGCCGTAATGTATCCTTACCTATCTATTTGATAAATGTTGGCGTATTTTAGGACATAGCTTCGACATTTGTCAAATGCTTAACAATGTGAATGAGTTTGTAAATGTAATAATGATAATGAAAAGAAGCTTTATTAATTGTGTAATGGCAGCAGCATTAATAGTTGCAGCCATTCCCGTTTGGGGCTCGAAACCGTTGGCAGTAAAGGCTGGAAAAGAAGCTGTATCGCTGCCGAAAATTGAGTTGCCGGTCAAGCGTGCGGCATCGATAAAGGCCGACAATGCATCGGGCTTGGTCGCCGAGTTCAGTTGCTACACCTCCGATGCCTATTCGCCCACGTGGAGCGAAAACTTTGATGCCGGAATAGGCGAATGGAACGTTGAAGGTACCGACGACGTTGCCTGGATAGTGAAGAAAATTACCGACACCGGAAAGAACTTTGCCGATACTGACCCTGATGATGTTCAGTCGCTATATGTCGATGGACCTTATCAGATTTTCAAGCGTGCAAAGGCTAAAGCCACTTCGCCTCTCATCAAGGTGCCGGCTAACGGTTCGCTCGAGGTATATGTGGGATTCTCGCAGAATATGGACGACTATTGCCGCTTGTCGTTGACAATATCAACCGACGAATTTGCCACCGAGCAGGAATTGTGGAACAGCGCCGACGAAACCGGCGAACTCTCTTGGCGTTGGCACCACGTAATCGTGTCGCTCGAGGAGTATGTTGGAAAATCAGTAAAGTTAAGGTTTACATATGGCCCTGGCAAGGACGACATGTTTAATCTGGGCGGATATATGGGCGATTTCGCTATCGATGGCATGAAGATTCTCGGAATCAGCACTATTGACGGCATATCGCTTAAAACAGGCGAGATAGTCCGCTTTGCCGACCTTTCTTCCGGTGAGCCGGCCGAATGGCATTGGACATTTCCCGGCGCCACCCCGTCGGAATCAACTGAACGCGAGCCGCAAGTGTTCTACACACGCGATGGCCACTACGATGTGACTCTTACCGTCAGCAATGCCGAAGGCACCGATACGAAGACGCGTACAGCGTTTGTTGAGGTTGTTGGCAGCGCCCCAGTGGCTAAAATCATTCCTCCTGCCACGTTCCGTAATGCTGAGAATCACTATCCGCTTGTGGCACCTATGGCCAAGGTGCAGTTTGCCGATGGCTCGTCGAATTTCCCCACATCGCACAGCTGGGCATTCAGTGGAGTAGACCCTGAGCCGTATGCCGTATTTGAGAGCACCGACGAATGTCCCGTGGTGCAATATAGCTACCAGCACAATCAGGCTGTGACGCTGCATGTGGAGAACGAACACGGAGCATCGGACGATGCAATTAATGTATCGGCCGAGTACTATGCTGCAATCAACAACCTTGAGGCCGACGACCGTGCCGCTACATTCGACCTTGACGGTCGTGGCACATTCCCTGGAACAAACAGCATGAAGATTACAGCATATGCCGAGAAATTCTCGAAGCCATCGTGCCCGATGGTAGTGTATGCCGCATATGTGTACTTCGTTACTGCCGAAGCCAAAGCTCTTACCGACCAGATTTCCGACGTTGGCGTGCATCTCTACACCAGCGAAAACGGTTTGCCGGGAAAACGCATCGAATCGACGTGGTGGCGCGTTTTCGAACTCGACCTTCCCTCCGGCGGATATCTGAAGCCAACCGAGTTTGAGTTCACCCCGACTGTTATCGACGATGAATTCTTCGTGGTTATCGATGGCATCCCTGAAAAGAACGATTCGGTCGACGTTTCGTTTGCAATGGCCGATTTCCGTGACCACGGAAACACCGCCTACATGCTGAAGGATGGCGAATGGCGCGAAGTGAGCTCTTATTTCCCGGCAGGCGCCAATCACACATCGTTTTATGTAACCCTTTCAATGGGCCATTCGGTGATGATGCCGCTGCCTATGGGCGCTGAAGACACCGTAACTGTGGGCAAGGATGCCGGAAAAGTGGATTTCCCGTTCTTCTCGCTTTTGGGCTATAAAACTCCTGTTGCCAGCTCTGACGACTGGTGCAGTGTGGTTAATACTCCTAACAACCTCACTTCCGACACTCTCGAGATTGCTTACGACCGTTTGCCTGCTGGCCTTGAACAACGTGAAGCCGTGCTGACAGTAACCGACGGCTTTACTTCCTACGATATCCATGTGGTTCAGCGTGCCGATTACGAAAGCGGCGTTGCAGCAATAGAAACCTCCGATATTTCTGTCTGCCCGTCGATGGTTTCCGATGGATTCAGCATTGTTGGATTGAACGAGCGTGCCGCGGTGAATGTTGTAGATCTCAACGGCCGCACAGTGTTCGCCGATAATGTTGGCCCGGATGCAAGAATTGATGCTGCAAACTGGGCTGCTGGAGTGTATATAGTAAAGGTTACCACCTCCACTGCCACCATCACAAGGCGCATCGTGAAACGATAGCCAATCCTGCTTTATTGCAAAAGGCTGTGTCCCGGTTCAATAGGGCACAGCCTTTTGCCGTTTATGGCTATATATCGAAAAATCCCGAACTGCTTGTGCAATCCGGGATTCGTGACTCCGACAGGATTCAAACCTGTAACCTTCTGATCCGTAGTCAGATGCTCTATTCAATTGAGCTACGGAGCCGTTTAACGCTTGCAAAGGTACTAATTTTTGTTGAATCAGCAAACCTTTTCTCCATAATTTTTCATAGGAAATTACAAAGGAAATGGCTTTAGAGCTGTTACCGGTTGATATTAAACGAATTAGCGCATCTCTGCCATTTAAACAGAGATGCGCTTTCGATTTAAGTGTCAAGACTGGGATTAGTCTACCTTGACTTCGCCACCGGCTGAGTGGGCTGTGAATTGTGGCGCATACTGGCACTGTACTGCTGCCTTGCCTATGGTGTAGGTGCCCGATGAGGTTATAACCACATCGTAATACAGACAGTGGGTACCTTTTGGCAGATAGCCGATAAACAGGTTTGTGCCGGCGTTCTTGGTTTCCTGGTACATCCAGATGCCATCGCGATAAACGTAGTCGGAGAGCTGGTCGGCAGGCTCCATGGTTGCGCAGCGTTCATCGGTAATGGTAACAAACTCCATCGGCTGCTTCGATTTCACGGTGAGCATTACTCTCACGCGGTCGCCCACGTTGAGAGGTGCTCCGTCTTTAAGCTGGCTGCCTTTGAGGGTGTATACAGCTTTGCTTATTTCGATGCCGTCGCCTTTCTTGGCCTTGATTTGTTTCATTGGAGCGCTGAACTTTGCCATTACGGCGCCGAAAGCGGGCGATTTGCCATTGCGGCTCACCGTAAGGGTGGAGCCTTCGGCTGGAGTGTTGATTTCCTTCACAATGTATCCGCTGTGGCGTTCTATCTCGCTCAAATCAACCGTAGTATCGCCGATTGTAATTACAACATCGCCTGATGCTTCGCTCCACTTGGTGCCGGTGTTGAGAAGCGCCGAGATGGCGTACGGAGCCATACTCATATCGCCCCAATCGTTGGTCTGCTTTTCGAGCACCATCCATTGGCGTACACTGTCGATGATTGGGTCGGCCGGGTTGATTGCGGCGATGGCCTTGAGCAGGCGGGCAGTGGTCGAAACATCGGCATAACCGCGCCACGAGAAGTCAACGTTGTCCCAGTATGTGCCTTTGTTAGCGGTGGTGATGGCAAACTGCTTGATTGATTCCACTATGTCGGCAGCCACATTCTTGCGGTCGATGCGGCACATAAGTTCAGCAATAAAACTCTTCTGGGCTAGCGAGCACTTTTTCCAGTCATTGGCCATTATTGAGTAGGCTCGGTTGACGAGTTCCTGCAGAGTGCTCGACATAGGGATGTCGGCAAACAATGTGCGTACGTAGGCAAATTGGCAGAAGATGTTGTAGTCGCGTTTGTCGCGCTGTTCGTTGTACAGACGCACCACCTCGCGGTCGATGTATGCAATGGCCTTGGCGGTCATAGGACCAATTATGTCGTCGTCGGCATAGTATCCCACTTGTTTGAGTGTGCCAATTAACTCGAGCACCTCCATGCTTACCCAATATGACGATTTTTCGCATTTGGTATACCATTTCCATCCGCCATCTGAATTCTGTAGTGCCTTGAGGCTTTTTATGGCTTCGTCCTTTATGCCCTTGGTATAATTGGCATCGGCAAGCTTGACTATGTTCTGCATACGCAGTGTCTGGCGTTCCGATTCCCTGAGCCATGGGGTGTGAGCAATGTCGAGCTGCTTCAAGTCGTCGTTTTTCTGAAGTGGCGACACAAGTTCGGTGTTGTCGGGGTTCTGTTTCCAGTATTCAATGGCATTCTTGATGCCGGGGTTGGAGTCAACAATGCCGGTTGCCGAGTAGATGGCAAACAACGTGTGGGCCATCGACGGCGCGGTTACCCACGATGTGCTGAACATTGATGGCAGTGCTGTGATGCATGTCCAAGCAGGGTTGTCACAATAGATGAGCGACACTTTTGCATCAGAGGGAATGCCGGTGAGATTAACCGAGTGCGAGGTCTGCGCCGGGTTGATATAGAACGATTGCGATTCGATTACGGGCGACACTGTGTTGAGCACCGGAACTATGCATTGCTCGCCGTCGGAGAAATTGCTCGTGGCAGCCTTTATGCGGTAGCCGATGTTGGTAATTCCGTCGGGGATGGCAAATTCCATGTTGCATGCCCACTGTTCGTTGGCATCGAGCCTTAGGTCGTGATTTTGGCTTGCAAACACCTTTTTAGTGGTTGGGTCGAAAATTTCAATAAGAGCCACGGCTTGCTGCACGGTGTCGTCGGCATTGATAACCACAGCGTTGAAGGTGGCCACGTCGCCTTGGCGAACGAATCGCGGCATATTTGGCTGCACCATCAGTGGCTTGCTCACCACAATCTCGCGGCTCATGTTGTCGACGAGAAAATCGCGGGTGAATGCAGTGCTGCGCATCATCCAGGTGGTGTTGGCATTCGGCACGCTGAATTCAACAATGATGTTGCCCTCGGCATCCGATTCAACGGTTGGCAGCCACAGAGCCACGTTCTCAATGCCTTCGCGCAGCGTCACATTGTCAAGGTTGTGCTTGTCGGAACCGCTATCGGCGGCACCGGTAGCTATGGCTGCATTTTTGCTCAGACACATTGGAGCTGCCATAGCGTCTTCCACTGCACATTCTTCTTCCATCGCCTCGGCCTTATCCATCATTGCCATCGACCTCATGGGCTTGCTACCTATCCTAAAACGGTAGTCATAGTTGGAAAAGAATAAGCGGTCGTAAGTGTCGATGTCCGGGATAATAAACTCAATCGTTTTTACACCCTTAATGCGCTGCATCCAGTTTACCGAATTGGATGGTGCCCACGACCTGGGAAAGTTGATGCTCACGTTGAGCATTGATGCCGACGGACGGAACAGCTCGAAGTTGTTCTGGGCAATGGCATCGATGGCCTTGTTGTATATGTTGAAAATGGCGGCGGTGTGAAGCGGCGACCCGTCGTTGGATCGGTAGCTGATGCGCCATCTTTCCACATCACCGGCAACAGCCTTATCGCGGAAACTTTCGATGCTAACGTTGAGACGCTCGGGTTCCACGTAGGGCTTAACTGTGATTTCGGCAGCTACTTCGTCCAGTTTCCTGATGGAGAACATCTTCACTGTGAACGATTCGCGCTTGTCGACCGGCAAATCGAGTGTGAGATGGTGATTTCCGGCTTTCTGATGAATCCAGCCTTCGCTGATAACCTTTGTCTCGGAGAATGCTATATAGTATATGTTAGCGTCGGTGCTCGAGCCATAAAGGATGCTTGCCTTGCCGTCGGCGCCTTGGTTGTAGATTCTTCTCGGCACCCAAAGAGCAGTATCGAGGGGGCAAGAGGTGTCGGTGGGCCGATATACTGCTATTGTGGCTGATATCTTGCTGTCGGCATCGGAATCGATTCCGGCCTGTAGAGTATATTTTCCCGATGGAACCGAAGAAAAATCGATTTTTGTCGACTCCGGAACGAAATCACCTGTGAGCACTATCATACCGTTGTCATCTGAGATGCTGTAATGGCAAGTTGGCATTGTTTCCTCGCTGGTTTCAATCTTCACCGGAAGCATCTGCGGTTGAGTTGCATCGATGTTACGGCCGGTTTCGATTAATGACAGAGCCGAGTAAGAGCCGATTATAAACGATGCAGATGTGTCGTGGGTTTCGCCGGCATTCGAAGTCACCGTAGCTTTTATAATGTAACGTGGGAAGAACCATATGCGCTCCTCGTCGTCATCATCTTCGGCCTCAAGTACCGAGCGCGGGACATCTATCGAGAACTCGCCTTCGTTGTTGGTTATGGCTTTGAGCGTGTCGATAAATTCGCCACTGTTGTTGATTCTGAAGAACGACCATTGCGATTTGCTCAGTTCAATTTCCACGTCCTGGTTGGCCAAAGGCACGCCGGAATAGGTGGCAACCTTTCCTTTAACTGGTATTGAAGTCACATTCTTCGGGTAGCTTTTCTTGATGCCGTCAAACACTATTTCAAACGTTGGTGCCTTGTATTCGGCAACCTCGAAAAATTTACTCCCTGATACCACCCATTTGTTGCCTACAAGCAACTCCTTACTCTTGGCTCTGATGGCAAAAGTGCCGTTCATCAATCCGGTTGGTATTGAGAATTCGCCGTGAATTCGGCCAAACGAGTCGGTGGTGACGTCGATGCTGTCGACATTCTGGTTGTTGGCATCGGTTAAGACGATCGTGAATTCAGTGTCGGCTACAGTGTTGATTTTTCGGTTGCCGTTGCTGCGCCTGTATAATACACCTGCAAATTGCACCTTCTCGCCGGGGTGATACACTGCCAGGTCAGTGAGAAGCTGCATTTCGAGCCCCTCGGAGCCGCTGTCGTACGAGTACAAGTAAAGTTGGTAGTTGTCGTGATAGTTGTCGTCGCCCGACTTCGGATGCACTTCCATATGGTAGTGGTTGGGCATATATTTAAACGGGACGTAGCCTTCGCTGTTGGTTTTGCGCGTTTGGGTCGGACGTTTGCGCTCGTAGGTCGACATATCCACATTCTTCAGCGGAGCACCAGTGTTGGCGTCGACGGCAAACAGGCGGGTGAGTCCCGGATATGAGATGTCGAACATTGCAATGTTGCTGACAACCATAGCCGGCAGATAATCGGTGTCGGTTACTACATTACCCTTGCTATCGTGATATTTCACTGTCACCGAATACTTCCCGAATGTGGTTTGTGGAGCGAATGTAACCGATTCCCGATGTTCGTAGAACGGAAATTCCTTGTCTACGGTTATGGTTTTGCTGTCGACGACACGGCACTGCGAATAATTGATGCGGTTGTCGTTCGAAGAAGAGTGGAGCAGAATCACCTCGATTTTGTCAACATTGCTGATTCTGAGGTCGACGGTTATTGGCATCAGGGTGCTCACTTGCGATGGCAAAGTGTATACAACCGATTTCTCCAGTATGTCAGCCTTCTTGGAACGTATGCTACCGGCGAAATCCGATTGGGGATGCTTTGCCAGATAATCGTTCAATGCATCGAGCAGGGCCGATGCTTCTTCGTCTTTGTTTCCGACATGAATATGCATAAGCAACAGAGCCGAAAGCTCGTTGTCGGAATACTTATTGTAGAGCGACAAACACTTTGCAAAGTCGATGTCGGACAGTGAATGTATATATATTTCAGTATCGGCATTGCCGGCATTTCGTGCCGCAATGGCATTGAGGTGTGCCATGGCAGCATCTTTGCCATTTTCCTTATTTATGAGGATATCGAATGCTCGGTAGTCGAGCACATCGGCCAGCGACTGACACACCGACAGTCCTCGTTCGTTGTAGGTTAATGCGTCGGCAAATTGCTTGGTTGACACCGACTTGAGCTTGTCGTTGCGCGATGTGGAGAGCTCCGTGAGTTCGCGGATATATTGGACAACCTGCTCTTCACTCCACTCGTTGATGTCGTCGGGGCGTTCGGTCGACGATTCTTGCCGATGGCCGAATTTATAGCGGTTTTTTGCAAAATAGCCGTCAACTACCTGGGCCTTGAGCGAGATTAGCAGCTGCTTGGCGGCCAAATCTTTTGATTTGCCGATGATGCTGTCGATTTTCTCGATTATAAGGCCATACGAATCAGTCGTAATGACCGATTGAGCCAGGGAATGTTGCACCATGGATTTTACCAGGGTGGGAGCGTCATTGCTCTTGAGTGCTTTTTCAATAGCCTCGTCAGCGTTTTCCATAACAGTCTTTGGAAATGCAAAATCAGGCTTGGCGATTTTGCTGCTTGCATTAATAGATAATGTCATGATTGTGATAAGGATTATGAGAATTGTTCTTGATTTCATGATTTCAATTCCTTTAGTGTTAGCATTATTATGACTGTAGAACACGCAAACAGTTTATTGCGTTTAATAATAAAACAGGAATAATATGTAATCCTTGCAAAACTTATGTCATAAAAATTGCTTATTTTACAATGATTGGAATTATTCCACAATATAATGATTTTGGGCCGATTATTCGGTAATTTGACTTTATTTTTTTAGCTTTGAAGAAAAATAATCGATGGGTATGAATGCAATATGTGAACTTTTCGGAATACGCTATCCGATAATATCGGGTGGAATGGTGTGGTGTAGTGGTTGGCGGCTTGCTTCGGCAGTGAGCAATGCCGGCGGTATGGGGTTGCTGGGCGCCGGTTCAATGCATCCCGAGACCTTGCGCGAGCACATTGTGAAGATGCGTGAAGCCACTTCGGCACCGTTCGGAGTGAATGTGCCGCTGATGTATCCGCAAATCGATGAACTTATGCATCTCATAGTCGACGAGGGTGTCAAAATTGTGTTCACATCGGCAGGTTCGCCAAAGAAATGGACTTCGTGGCTTCACGACCATGGGGTGAAGGTGGCCCATGTGGTATCATCGTCGAAATTCGCGCTGAAGGCTGAGGAGGCTGGCGTGGATGCCATTGTAGCAGAAGGGTTTGAAGCCGGAGGCCATAACGGACGAGAGGAAACCACCACAATGTGCCTTATCCCTGCCGTTAGGTCAGTTACGAAATTGCCGCTGATGGCCGCCGGAGGAATTGCAACCGGCGAGGCTATATATGCCGCCCAGGCGCTCGGCGCCGATGGTGTGCAGATTGGTAGCCGCTTTGCGCTCTCTGCCGAAAGTTCGGCTCACCCCGATTTCAAGAATTTGTGCCTGCAACTCGACGAGGGCGACACCAAACTGCTGCTGAAACAATTGTCGCCTACGCGTCTGGTCCGCAATAAGTTCCGCGCCGATGTCGAGGCTGCTGAGGCTACCGGAGCCGATGTCGAGGCATTGCGCGAATTGCTTGGACGTGGCCGTGCAAAGAAAGGTATGTTCGAAGGTAATCTCGATGAGGGCGAACTTGAGATAGGGCAGGTAGTGAGTCTTTTCAAAGGTACTCAGATTGTCACTGTCGACGAGATTTTTGCCGATCTTATCGAAGGATATCGTGCTGCAGCCTCGCGCATGAGCGGTAACTCAATATGATTGGTTTACGTTAAAAGTTACCGTTTTTGCCATAATCAATTATTTATATATTATTGATTCTTTTATGCTTAGTCACTAATTTTAAGAAAGGGAATTATGAAAGAATAATAAACATATTGATTGTCTTATTTGTCATATTTCTCTTAGTGAACTTTATAGCTATTCTCGTTTATTATTCAACCTTAGCTCTTGGCTTGGGTGGGCCTTTCTCATTTGTTTCATACTGTTTATTGTTATTATGACTATCAATGACAAAGGTGGTGGTGCAGGTCTTGGCGATTTGGAATGCTAACCAATCCGCTTCAGCAACGCCTCAACACGATTCTCCGTATGCTCCTTTGATAGCCTTTTCTTAAAACCTCCCTTGAACTAAAGTTGAGCCAGGGCGAGCGACAACACCGAAATCTTTGCAGCTCCGCACCTCTCAATCTCCAGTGCTGCCGATGTAATGGTGGCGCCGGTGGTTATTACGTCGTCAACTATCAGCACATGTTTTCCCGCGATATCATCGGGGTTTTTCACCGAGAAAATGTCCTTGGTGTTTTCCCATCGTTCGTGTCGGTGCTTATGTGTCTGGGTGGAATGAGGAACATCGGCAACTATGGCGGTTTTCGCAATTATTCCGGTTATTTCTGATATACCTTTGGCAATGTATTCGCTTTGGTTGTATCCGCGTTTAGCAAATTTCGATTCGTGGAGGGGAATCGGGACGATAACATCAATGCCATCGAAGAAACCTTCGTCGAGAAGCTCGCGTGACAGTTTCATGGTTATCCACTTTGCAAACAATGGCGCATTGCGGTATTTTATGTCGTGCAGAATGGCCGCATAGGCGCAGGTTTTGGTATAGTAGAACAGCGATGAAGCGCGGTGAATCCGCACTTTTCCGGCCAGAAGCTGTTCCACTTGGTTGAATGGTTCGCGATGCAGATGGGTGACGGGAATATCGTCGATACAACCAATGCAAACATAGCGTTCATTGCTGTTTAGCACCGAGTGGCATACCGGGCAAATGCGTGGAAAAAACACATCGGCCACCGAACGGATTATTTGCCTATAGTTCATCATATTCCTCGGTTTCATCGGCAATTTTATCGATACAGCGCATTATAAGCGAAGTTTCGAATCCGCGTGAGGCGGCAAAGCGGTAGAGTGTGGCTCTGACAGCGGTAGGGTCGGGGTTCTTTATACTGCGTCGTTTGCTTTGCAGCAGTGCCGATAATTTTGCGGTATAATCGTCGTCATCAATGATTTCCATGGCTTCGTCGATAACCGATTGTGGAATGTTGCGCTGCTTCAAGGCATACGATATCTTCGCTCGGCCCCATCCCTGGAACTTCGATTTGTCGTTGCAGAATGCACGGGCGTATCTGGCATCGTCGATATACTGTTCTTCGGAAAGACGGTCGAGTATATCGGTGACATCGGCATTTTTCAGCCCCATGCGTTGCAGTTTCAGCCCTATGTCGTAACGGCATTGCTCGCTGCGCGAGCACAGCCACGTCATCTTCGAGTATGCCTCTTCAGCTGTTATGCTCTTTTTAATCATCTCGATTTTGGCTTGATGGCACGTGCAAAGCGGGTGCGGTTATACATATCCTTGGTAATGTCGATGTCGGTAAAGCCCATGCTTCCGAGTAAATCGGCTATTTCGTTGCCGAAACGGCTGTTGATTTCAAAGTACAGACGTCCGCCGTCGGTCAGCGCGTGGCTGGCATATCTTGAAATTGCCCGATAGAACAGTAGAGGGTCGGAATCAGGCACAAAGAGAGCCTCCTGGGGCTCGTAGTCAACCACATTGGGTGCCATCGATGCCTGCTCCTCGTTGCAAATATACGGAGGGTTGCTCACAATTATATCGAACTGTCCGACGGGCTCTTGGTGCAGTATATCGCATTGCTTGAATTTTACTGATGCTTTCAGTGTCTTGGCATTCTCGGCCGCTACTTTCAACGCAGCCTGTGATATGTCGATACCTGTGACATAGGCAAACCTTAGCCCCAGGGCCAGTGAAATGGCTATGCAGCCGCTGCCGGAGCCCACATCGAGCACACGAAGGTCGGCGGCATGGTTTTCGTCGAGAATCATGTCGACGAGCTGTTCGGTTTCGGGCCGAGGAATGAGGGTGTCGGGAGTTACCTTGAACCGATGACCGCCAAAGAAGGCCTCGCCGAAAACATATTGTATCGGCTCGTGGCATTCAAGCCTGCTCACCACCTTTTCGATTCGTTGGCGGGTGAGCGGCGAAATCTCATCGTTGGCATGAATGAGCAGGTCGACGGTGGAGTAGTGCATTATGCTTTCAAGGATGATACGCATCATGGCATCGGCCTCACGGTCGCCATAAATTGGTGCAAGATGTTGCCGTATGTATTGCTTGGTTGCTTTCATCGGTGGCAAAGGTAGCGATTTACGGCATAAAATGTGAGCGAAAAGGCAAAAAAACAAGCATGGAAGAGTACTTCAATCTAATCGGTACTCTCCCACGCATTCTAATCTAAACAGTATTATTTGGTTTTTGCTTATACGTTCGCAAAGGCTTGGTCGAGGTCGGCAATAATGTCGTCGATGTGCTCGGTGCCAATCGACAGACGAATGGATGCCGGTGTGATGTGCTGCTGCTCAAGCTCTTCAGGCGACATCTGCGAGTGTGTAGTGGTGTATGGGTGTATTACGAGGCTCTTCACGTCGGCCACATTGGCAAGCAGCGAGAATATCTTGAGCGAGTCGATGAATCGCCAAGCAGCCTCTTTGCCACCCTTTATTTCGAAGGTAAAGATGCTTCCGCCTCCGTTGGGATAGTATTTCTCGTAGAGAGCGTGGTCGCGATGCTCGGGCAGCGACGGGTGATTTACTTTCTCAACTTTTGGATGCTTCGACAGGTATTCAACAACCTTCAGCGCATTTGCCACATGGCGTTCAACGCGCAGCGACAATGTTTCCACACCTTGGAGCAGAATGAAGGCGTTGAATGGAGATATAGTGGCACCGGTATCGCGCAGAATCACCGCACGGATTCGGGTTACGAAGGCTGCCGGGCCTGCTACATCTGCAAAGATTGCGCCATGGTAGCTTGGGTCGGGCTTGGCAAGTGTCGGGAACTTGTCGGCATTGGCTTTCCAGTCGAATTTGCCACCGTCGACGATAACGCCGCCCAGCGATGAACCGTGTCCGCCAAGGAATTTTGTGGCGGAGTGAACCACGATATCGGCACCGTGCTCAATCGGGCGAATAAGGTATGGCGTGCCGAACGTGTTGTCGATAATCAGAGGCAGATTGTTGCGGTGAGCCACTTCGGCAAGACCTTCGATGTCGGTGACATCGCTGTTGGGATTCCCGAATGTTTCGGCATAGATGGCCTTGGTGTTTGGCTGGATGGCAGCTTGAACTGCTTCGAAATCGTTGACATTGACAATGGTGTGGCTTATTCCTTGCGATGCCAGTGTGTGGGCAATGAGGTTATACGAGCCGCCGTAAAGGTTATCGGCTGCCACAACATGGTCGCCGGTTGTGAGTATGTTTTGCAGGGCATATGTGACGGCTGCTGCGCCCGATGCTACTGCCAGACCGGCCACGCCTCCCTCAAGCACGGCTACTCGTTGCTCGAATACACCTTGGGTGGAGTTGGTAAGGCGGCCGTAGATGTTGCCGGCATCGCGCAAGCTGAAGCGGTCGGCTGCATGCTGCGAATTGCGGAACACATACGAGGTGGTTTGATAGATGGGCACGGCGCGAGCGTCGGTTGCTGGGTCGGGCTGTTCTTGGCCTACGTGAAGTTGAAGAGTCTCGAAATGAAGTTTTTCTGTTGCCATAATATTAAGTTTTTATTTTGTTTCTTGTTTTTGATTTACACGACAAAGTTATGCTTAATAGAAATAACGAACAAATATTTTCTTAAATTCAGAAAATATAGCTATATATACTTGTCTTGAAAGAAAAAATGATTAATTTAGCATTTGATTTACATGCCTTTACAGAATATTATTCTATATGGACACTTTAGATACTGTTGATATTCAGATTCTGCGCACTCTCCAAGAGAATGCGCGCCTTACAACCAAGGAACTTGCAGCGCGGGTGCACCTGTCAACCACGCCTGTGTTTGAGCGCCTTAAGCGTCTCGAGAGTAATGGCTATATAAAGAAGTATATAGCAGTGCTCGATGCCGAGAAGCTCAACCAGGGCTTTGTGGTGTTTTGCAACGTGAAGATGCACCGGATGAGCCACGATATTGCCGAGCAGTTCTCTCAGATGGTGAAAGGCATTCCCGAGGTGACGGAATGTTACAACGTGTCGGGCAGCTTCGACTATTTGCTGAAGGTGCATGCTGCCAATATGAAGTACTACCGTGAGTTTGTGCTTAATGTGTTGGGCAGCATCGAGGGCTTGGGTTCAATTGAAAGCACATTTGTGATGGACACAATAAAAAACGATTACGGCATTCATTTCTGAAAAGCCGTAATCGCTATGGTTATCGTGATGTAATGTGATTAGCGGTCGCGCAAGAATTCCTCGAGTTCGTTGGTGTGATACGGAATGCGTTCTGCTCCCATGAAACGGCAGCCGTCGGCTGTAATCAGTACATCGTCCTCAATGCGTATGCCTCCAAAGTCCTTGTAAGTCTCGAGCAGGTCGTAGTTGATGAAATCCTTGCAATGGCCCTTGGCGCGCCAATCGTCGATGAGCGCAGGGATGAAGTATATGCCCGGTTCGTCGGTAACCACAAAGCCCTCTTTCAGACGGCGGCCCATACGCAGACAGTTGGTGCCGAATTGGGTGGAAGGACGTACTTCGTTGTCGAAGCCCACATATTGCTGGCCAAGACCCTCCATATCGTGCACATCGAGGCCTATCTGGTGGCCAAGACCGTGAGGCAGGAACATGGCGTGGGCGCCGGCGGCAACAGCATCGTCTACGTTGCCCTTCATCAGCCCGATTTCCTTAAGTCGTTCGGCCATCAGGCGGCACACTGCCATGTGCACGTCGTAGTATTTCACTTCTGGACGGGCCACCTCAAGAACATAGTCGTGGCAAGCCACTACAATCTCGTAAATATCCTTCTGTCGCTGGGTGAACTTGCCGTTGACGGGGAAAGTGCGGGTGTGGTCGCTGCAATAGTTGTTGAGGCCTTCGGCACCGGCATCGCATAGCGCCAGGCGTCCGCTTTCAAGCAAGGTGGTCGACGGTGCACCGTGCATAATCTCGCCGTGCTGAGTGAATATGGTTGCGAAGCTTACCTTTTGGCCATACGAATTGGCTATGCCGTCAACCTGTCCGCCCACGAATTTCTCTGTTACGCCCGGCACTGCAAGGCGCATTGCGGTGGTGTGCATCTTGTAGCCGATGGCACATGCAAGTTCCATCTCAGCAAGTTCCTGGGGCTCTTTCACCGAGCGCATCTCCACAACGGCCAGAATCAGCTCGAGCGAAGCATTGGCGGTCTGCTGGCTTGGATGAATGCCGAGCAGGTCGTGGATGAGGATTTTAGTGTCGTGGCGATAGGGCGGAAGGAAATGCACCTTTCGGCCCGAAGCCACTGCAGAGTCGATTGCCGGTTTCAACTTTGCAAGAGGAGCACTGTTGGTCACACCCACTTGGGCAGCCATGTCGGCCACTTTGTCGACCGAGCCATACCACACGATGTCCTCAATGTCGATATCGTTACCGAATATGGTTTCAGTGTCGTTGTCAACATCGATTAAGCCAACTAGGCCGCTCTCGTTCTGCCCGAAATAGTACAGAAACGATGAGTCCTGACGGAATGGGTAGTAAGCATTGTTAGGATAGTTGCAGGGAGATTCATTGTTGCCCGGAAGCAGGATGATGCCGCTTTTTACCAGTTTCTTCAGTTGGGCGCGGCGGCCAACGTACGTCTCTTTACTAAACATATAAGTCTTGGTTTAGAAGTTTGCCACTAAGTTACATTTTTTTTTGAAAATATTTCAATTCATTCGAAATAATGAGAAAATCTTTGTCCGTAATGCCAAATAGCGCCTCGCGCTTCTGTAGTCGATACTTTTTCATTATCTTTGTAACGCTAAACCAATTATCATAACCTTAATTAACTTATATGGAACAAGCAATAGCTACCAAACCATTGTCACATGCGCGAGTCGACGTTGCCGACGTGTTGCGCGGCCTTGCCGTGATGGGCATTATTGTGCTCCACTCTATTGAACATTTCAATTTCTACTCGTTCCCCGATACCGATTGTGCTTGGCTGCAGTTTACCAACCGAGCCATCTGGGACGGCCTTTTCTTTGCCTTTGGAGGCAAGGCCTACGCAGTGTTTGCGCTGCTGTTCGGATTCAGCTTCTTCATTCAAGACGATAACCAGCGTCTGCGTGGCGGCTATTTCCGCCTCAGGTTCTGTTGGCGACTGGTGTTGCTGTTTATCTTCGGTAACATCAACGCATGTTTCTTCACTGCCGAGGTGCTGGTGCTTTATTCGCTTGTAGGATTCATCCTGCCTCTCACTGCGAGGATGTCGGACCGAAGCGTATTTGTTCTTGCCATTGTGTTGCTGATGCAGCCAATGTCGCTCATATATTTGGCAATCAGTGTGTTCAATCCCGATTTTGTGGCTCCGGTGCTACCTACAGGAAGTTTCTGGGATGCTACATTCAAGGTGCAGAGCAGTGGCTCGTTCCTCGAGACTGTGCGTGTCAATCTTTGGGAAGGACAGCTTGCCAGTCTTGCTTGGGCATGGGACCATGGTCGTGTGTTCCAGACTGCAGCCCTCTTCCTATTCGGTATGCTTATTGGCCGACGTGACATATTTGCAAAGGAAAATCTGCATATATGGAGCAAGGTGCTCACATTTGCCCTCGTGGCATTCTTCCCGCTTTACGGACTGGGCAACATGGTGCCCGACTTTGTCACTAACAAGACCATGCTCACACATCTAACTCTAGTGCTCACCTCGTTGTCGAACTTTGCTTTCATGCTTATCCTCGTTTCGGGCGTGATATTCTTGTTCTACACCACATCGATGCAGTCGTTGCTAATGGGCATTGCCCCTTACGGCCGCATGAGCCTGACCAACTATATCAGCCAGAGTGTTATTGGCTCAATGCTGTTCTATCACTGGGGATTTTATCTGCATATTGGCACCACTGCCAGTTTCTTTGTAGGTGTGGGCATATTCCTCGTGCAGCTTATCTTCTGCCGCTGGTGGATGAGCCACCACACCCATGGCCCGCTGGAATACATCTGGAAGAAAGCCACATGGATTGGCAGCCGTCGTTAACCGAAGCTGCTACGACAATAATCAGCCGACCTGTAATCCAACGAGCAGGCCGGCTGATTGTATTATGATACAAATGCAGCAATTTGAGACCGTATGTGAAACATTCAAGCAATTTTTTGAACATATATCGATAACTGTCATCCTTGCTTTTTGCATAATTTTGCATAGATTAAAGCAATTACCGTAACAACTGAAAAACAATATCGACATTAAGCAGAATTGCGAAATCAGCATGGCAAAATAAGCTGGCAATAGTAACTTCATATAAAAGTGTGCCGGGGCATTCCTGTTTGGAATTGTCCCGGCATTGTATTAGTGCTGTGTAAAAATCAAAGGCTGCGTCGAAGCACTTCAATTACATCATCGCGGGTGAGCACCACATAGCCGCCCTCGTTTATCGGGCAGGCGTCGGCAATGCCTTCGAGCATCGATTCGTTGGCGCCGCAATCGGTGATGTTCATGGACAGACCAAGCTGGCGCATCCAGCTTTCCATCAGCTCAAGGCCTTCTAAAGCTACTTCCTTCTCGGATTTACCGTCAGAGACCACGTTCCACACATTTTGTGCCAGGCGGCTGAACTTCTTCACAGCATCATCCGAGCGTTCGATGAGCAGACGGTAGTAGGCACCGCTCACGGCAGCCAGTGTGTGGCCATGGGTGGCGTCGGTGTAGGCGGCTACGGCTTGTCCCAACATGTGAACCATCCAGTCGGTGGGTTTGCCGCAGGCAATCAGCCCGTTCAAGGCCCATGTGGCCGTCCACATTATGTTGCTTCGGGCCTCGTAGTCGGTGGGCGCGGTCAGCACCTTGCGAGAGCTTACAATAAGCGAGCGCATAAGCCCCTCGGCAATGTAGTCGGTGGTGCAGTCGTCGTTGCCCGAAATATATTGCTCAAGGATATGCGACATGATGTCGTATATTCCAGCCACGGTGTGGTGCATCGGCACGGTGTAGGTGTATGTCGGATTGAGGATTGAGAAATCAGGGTTCCGGAAATAGTAGAACTTCTTGCGGTTCTCGTGATGGTTTGAGATAACCGAACAGCTGTCCATTTCCGAACCGGTGCCGGCCATTGTGAGCACACATCCCACTGGAATCCAGCGGCAAGTCATCTTACCCCAATTGTTGAAATAGTAGTCCCAAGGGTCGGCTTCGCAATATGTAGAGCCAGCCACAGCCTTGCAGTAGTCGCATGTTGAGCCACCGCCCACGGCGAGAATCAGGTCGACGTTCTCCTTCTTGGCAAGAGCCATGCCCTCGCGAACCTTGTCGATGGTAGGGTTTGGCATAACGCCGCCCAGTTCAACTATCTTCTTGCCAGCCTTCTCCAGTTTGGCCACCACAGCATCGTAAATGCCGTTGCGCTTTATTGAGCCGCCGCCATACACCAGCATCACCTTCGGGCCATAGAGCCGCAGCTCGTTGCCCAGATTGTCGAGAGCGTCCTCACCAAAGAAAAGCTTGGTGGGATTGTGAAAAGTGAAATTTCCTAACATAATTATCGTTTTAGTTATTTAGTTGTCGAAGATGGTAATATGAGTTTATTGTATCGTTGACAAGGATGATTATATCCGTTTATATTCTGACAATGCAAATTTACAATGAATAAGCGAAAGCGCTCATACCAAAATCCAATCAATAATAACCCAAATTCCCGATTCGCTGAGTAGAAGTGTCGGCGGTGCAGTATACTCGATATTGAAATTATATAGCAACCGGTATGACATATTTCTGTCATGCGTGATTAAAAATACCCAAATCTAAACCTCTATTACGAAACAGCTCCATTTTTTTGCATAATCAAGCTGTTGACAACATTTAACTTCAAATTTGGCGATTGGCTTGAATTGTGACTTGCAACTTGAAATTTACTTGCAAGAAACTTGCAAGTCATTTGCTCCAAAAT
>JAEDFO010000030.1 GCA_016292745.1 Muribaculaceae bacterium
AAATGGTGCAGCCTCTTGAGAGGGTATGTGGTGCATCGCGACTTGGCGCGATGCTTTGTGCGGCTTATTTCACAACCACCTTGAAGCCGTTGACAATGTAGATACCGCTTTGCATTGCAATGCGGGTTTCGCCTTCGGCAACGAGAGCCTTGTTGATAAGACGGCCGTTAGTGTCGAATACTCGAACTACAGTAGCCGATTCGGTGAGGACAACAATGTTGCCTTCGGTTCCGAATGCCTTGAAGCCTTTGACGTTGATTCCGGCAACACCGGTGTCGACAGGCTGGAGCGCTGCGTCGTAAGCCTTGGTGGCATCAACCACACCAACTCCGCTTTCGTAAGGCTCGTAGCCTTCAGCCTCAACGGTCATTGTGTAGGCCGGATAAACGTCGGCAATCTCAACTGAGTACTTGCCATCGGCATCGGTAGAGGCAGTGTAGACGTTTTCACCTGCGGTGAATGTTACAGTGGCACCTTCGATGGCAGCACTTGTAACAGCGTCGGTAACGGTACCGCTTATGGTCTTGGCCGACAGACGGATAGCGGCGTCGAATGTGAGTTGGTCGGCGAGAACACCGATTTCGTTCTCGTAATCGTCGTAGCTTTCGGCTTCAACAGTCATTGTGTAGGCCGGATAAACGTCGACAATCTCAACTGAGTACTTGCCCTCGGCATCGGTAGAGGTAGTGTAGACTTTTTCACCTGCGGTAAATGTTACAGTGGCACCTTCGATGGCAGCACCAGTAACTTCGTCGGTAATGGTACCGCTTACAGTCTTAGGCGCGAGGGTGAGAGCAGCGTTGAATGTGAGCACTTCGCCCAGTTCGCTGATTTCATACTCATAAGATGAGTAGTTCTCGGCTTCAACAGTCATTTTGTAGGCCACGCCCTGAGTGAGTTCAACCGAGTACTTGCCCTCGGCATCGGTAGTAGCAGTGAATTCCTTTTCTCCTGCAGCAAACTTAACAGAAGCGCCTTCAATGGCAGCGGAGGTAACGGCATCGGTTACAACGCCGGTAACGGTCTTCGGAGCCAGCTCAAGAGCAGCATCGAAAGTGAGCACTTCGTCCAGTTCGCCTATTTCAGCCTCGTACGGCAGATATTCGTCGGCAGTAACCTTCAATGTGTAAGGCAGCGAGAGCTGATATATTGTAGCCGAGTACTTGCCATCGGCATCGGTAACGGCATCGTAGTAAACATCGCCGCTTTCGAAGCGAACCTTTGCACCTTCGAGCGGTTGACCTGTTGCCTTGCTTGTAACAGTACCGTCAACATCCTTCGAAGCAATTGTCTCGAGGAAGAGTACCGGACGAGGTTTAGCCATCCATGATTTTTTAGCCAAAGCGACGTCGGCATCAGTACCATCGTTGTTGCGGAAGTATGCCTTGGTTTGGTCGCTGTTGTCGTATTCCAGATTTATGGCCAAGTAGTCGGAAGAGCTTGGAGTGCTTACACGATAAACGATGCGCAGATTCTTGCCTTCGTACTTAAACTTGTTAAGGTCGACGGGGAAGAATGGCACATGTTCAGTGCTGGTGCCTTTGTATTTGCTGATGGTGTCGACACCATTGAATACACAAATCATTTGAGTGGTGTCGCGCATCTCGAAAGTAGATGATGTGACACCTGTGTAATCGTCCTCGGTGTTCTCGATGTAGATGCGTAGACGGTATTCGAAAGTCTTGGGAGTAGACTGGTAACCGCGGAAGTACATCTTCGAGAGCAGAGTGCCCGGTTGCAGGCCGATTTCTTCGGCAGTGTAAATCATTTCGCTCTCGGTGTTTTGATAGTACATTGCAACAGCAGAGCTTGAGCCGGTACTTGTGGAGTCGGCCACCTGAACCAGACTGTTAGCCATTTCTTCGCTGATAACGAGATTGATGGTGTCGGTCTTGGCAACGGCGCCCTCCGATTCAAACTTAACGAGGGCAGGGAATGTACCGGCCACGTGAGGAGTGAATGCAAAGTTGAAGTCGGCGCTTTCGCCCATTGCAATTGCAACAGCCGGCTGTTCGCACACAACGCTGTCGCCAACAATGAACTTGGCAGTGTAGCTGCCTTCGGCAATATCGGCAGCAGTGTAGTTGGAAACCTTTGCACTGGCGTTAACGGCATGGTTAACCATACCCTTTTCGTCGATGCTTGATTCGGTAATATATGGACCTATGGCCTTCGAAAGTTCGATATTGATAACTTGAGCTTCACTCTTTGTGCTAACGTTCTCTTTTACAAATGGGAAGTAGCCTGGAAGAACAACCGAAACAGTGTAGGCGAGTCGGTCTTGGATGATTGGCATCGAGTAGTTACCCTCGGCATCGGTAGTGGCAGAGTAAACTACATCGCCGTTAACGGCCTTCACCTCGATGTCGGCAATAGGTTCGCTTGAAGCAGCATCGGTAACTTTACCGCTGATGGTTTTAGGTTCGGCCTCTACACCAAGATACAGGATAGGAATGTTGAATCCTGAGGCTGGACGACAGAATGACTTTTCAGTGATTTCGCCACTGTCGGTGTATCGGGTTATGCTCTGGTCGGCGCTACAAGTAGCCATTTCGAAATTAGTGCTTGCGTAACTGTTGCCTTCGCTTGAGAAACAGAACTCAAGGTTGCCACCTTGGTAAACGAACGGTTCTGCCAGGTTGATGGTGAACACTTCAGCACGGTCGAGCGACGAGCCAACCTTGGTGGCTTCAATGACACCCTCGTATACGCAAGTCATGGTGTCGGTGCTGTGAGGAGTGAATACCGGAGAGTCTGCTGTGCCAGTGTTTTCAAACGAGGCCTCGTTTGTATGAGTCATCCAAACCTTGACGTTGAAAGGAGCCGGATTGCCTTGGTTTGTGTTGTAACCCTTTACTGTAATCGAATTGATTTTGCTTCCAGGAGTCAAGCCATTGAGCTCAGCCGGAGTATAGATGTTCTGGCTCTCGCTTTTCTTGAAGTAGAAGCAAACCGGGCCGTAGAAAATTGATTTGTTATATTCGCCGCCAATCTGCAGGTTTTCCGAGTATGTTTCGGCGGTGATGTTAATGGTAACGGTATCGGAGGCAAGTTTCGAGCCGTCGGCAAAAACAATCTCCATATATAACTTTCCGTCGACAACCTGGCTGTGGGGAGTGAACGAGAAGTCGATTGTGGTATCGTTAGTAGGTCGGAAGCCGTTGCCAGTGTATGCCGGACCATTGATGGCGATGGCTTCAGCATTGCCAATCAGCTGGTCGTTGAGGTAGAGGTTTGCAGCGTAAGAGCCGGCTTCAACCGGAGCAGTCATCAGGTTGCGGACAGTCATCGAAGCGTTGAACTTATTGTTCACGCTGCCCTCGAGGTCTGAACGAGAAGATACGAGCACCACATCGAGAGTCTTTTCGGCCAGTTTGCAACCGATGATATTGTCGATGACAAAAGCGCCGCGGTAAGCTTCGTCGGTTACGGGGCGGAAGGCCACGTAGCCTTGTCCAACCGGTATGTTGTTAAGGATGTAACGGGTAGGAGCGCAGTTGTATTTGAACGATTTCTCCTCCGAAATCAGGTCGTCGGCATTTTCGGCATCTGTGGCAAGGGTGCGCAGCAGAGTCCAGTTAGTGCGGTCGGTGGAGTAAAGCACCTCAACCTTTACACCCTTGGAGCTCATTTTTGCAGCATCGAAAGCAAGCACATCGCCTTCAGCCACTTCGAGAAGCGGGGTAATCATCAGGTAAGGGCCAAAATTAGTAGAATAAGAACCGATGCTCCAATAAGCCGAGTAAGTGTTGCTTGGCTGACCGAGGTCGTTTGTGTAGTGCGACTTCCAACCGTCGGCTGAATATGAATCGACAACTATGTCGAAAACCATGCCTGAAGTGGATTCGTTGGTTTCGAAGTCAACGAAATACTGGTCGTCGGCAGGGATAGAGCCTTGGAGCTTAAGTGTGAAGTCGTCGGCATTCGATTTTATAACCATGTCGCCGCTGAGGATGCCCTTTACAGCCGGGTCGCGTACAATGGAAATGCGGGTAGAAGAGAGGGCATCGATAACTGTTCCGGCCTCGAGGCTGGTGGTGAATCCCTCAGGCATAATCACTTCGCTGATGGTGATAGGAGCGCCGCCCTTGTTGGCGAATGTGAGCATCATACCCAGTTGCTCGCGCGAAGCGCCCATATATACAGTAGAACCACTGACAAAGTTGGTGGTAGTGTTGCCCACAGTGTAGGAGACAGCCGGAGCGGGAGCGAAAGGCACCACAGTGATTGCACCCGAAGCACGGTAGTTGCCGGTGATGCTTTCGTAGACGCGGAACTTTACGCCATCGGTGGTGGCGGTAGGATAGTCGGCAACATTTAGGGTGGCCGATACGGTTACAGGAGTAGCCGTAGAGGCACCCTTGGCAATAGCTTGGTCGCCGGATATTGTTGCAAGGGGCTCGGCGCCGTCCTCATCTTTGGTTATATAAAGTGAGTATGAGCCGGCATCGATGTCGAGGTCGCCGATGTTGGTGAGAGTTGCGCCGAACGAAACAGTGAATTTGCCATCGGCATCGGCAGCCACTTGGGCGGCGTCAGCCGGGTCGAGCGCGCTTACTTTGAGGCCTGGCTTGAGGGTAATGTCGGCCGATTCGGCAGTGAAGTCGTCGATGTAGACGTTGTTCATCTGGATGGCGATACGAGTGCCTTCGGCCTGTGCCGGCAACACAACCTTGCTGTAGTAATAGGTTGTGAGCGCCATTGTAGTCGGAGTGATGAGAGTGTCGATTTTGAGATCGCCATTCTCGGTGAGCACATTGTAGAAATTGATAGTTCCATCGGAAGCTTTTCGCTTCACCATAATGGTTACCTCGCCCGACACGGGAGGAGTGACGAGATAGTCCTTAATCAGCAGGTTTTCGCCCAACCAACTGTCATAGACGGTGTTGGTGCCGGCATAGAGACAACCGGATGAGTTGTTGCCTTGAGTTGAAGAATAGGTGTAAGGCACGTACTTCGGAGTTGAACTGTAACCCACCTCCTGATAGGAGTAGATGTGGTCCCAGCCAGTACCCACCTTGAAATCACGGTTTTCAGCACCGGTTGCATTGCTGTTAGTAACAATCACGGTGTTGAAGTCCATTGTGTATGGCGAAACCACGTCGGCTTTGGCGAAAAGCGAGCCGAAGAGCAACACCGCAAACGCAATGGTCAGTCTTTGGTAAAATTTGGATAACATAGGAAATTGTTTAGAAAAATAGATAGTTGTCAATGAAGTCAGAATGCCAGAATAGGACGGAGGTAGCAGTCGCCGTTAAACCATTCGGCCATGCACTCAATTTTTGAAGTGCCGGTGGTGCGCAGAGTTGGCACCTCGAAGATGCACATTGCATCGGTGTCGTATCGGCAGCTTGTCCAGAGCGGGCAGTAGGCATGGTAGTCGGTGGGCTTATACTGGAACGGGTCCCATAGATAGTCGTCGTAGTCGACTCGCACCAGCAGCTCCTTGTCAGCCGCCGGCACTTTGTCGAGGGTGGCGTTGAATATAGCCATTGGGTCGGACTTAATTTCGGAATAGCAATAGTAAGTTGCGTCGGAGGCGACTGTTCGCCAGCTGAGCAAAGCTTTGGCGGCAGCGTCGCCGCAGAGGTTAGCCACGATGTCCCAAAGTTGTCCGGTGCTGGGCACAAACCAAGGGCTTGATGTGGATGGGTGCTCCTTGATGCTTGTGTAGTAAACGGCAGGGCAGTCGCGCAGCAGCATGTCGCCATAGAAGCTGATTACGCTGTCGCAATACTGGCGTCCGTTGAGGTCGGCATACCATGTTGAGCCGGCTTTGCACACCGGCACATTAGCTTCAAACCCTTCGTCGTAGGAGTATTTTATCGATGTAAACACTTGGTTGGTCTGAGAGCTCTTGTTGCCCGGGTCGTGGACAAACTTGGTGCTGATAACGTATCCGTGGGTGTATCCGGCGTCGATGTCGGACTGAGCCATACGGCTTGGGTCGGTCATAGCCACAATGCCGATAACCGTCTTTCCCTCGACGGGAGCCGGCTTTTCCTCGGCCCATACAGGGCTTGTGCCGTCGGCATTGATGCTGATGAGGCCACCGTCGCTCCATGTGCCGTCGGAGTAATAGTAGTCGCCCACTTTCGGAGCTTCGATGGGGTCGTCGATGGTTTGTGTGGTTTCCTTGTAAGTGATGCCCTTCACCTCGTCGAGGTATATTCGCACAGCGGCGCCGTCGTTGCGGCGTAACATCAGATAACGTGAAGCCGGAGAGGTCTGGGTGAGTTCGAAGGTGGCTTTTTCATATTCGTCGATGTTGAAGAACATGGTGTCGCCTTCCAGAGGTGTTACGGCTATTTGCTTGAGGATGATGGTCTTGGCCGACAAGAATGCGGGGGCAAATGCTGACACTAAGGCCATTAGCGAGAGGAGGTAGAATCGTTTCATTGCTTCTTGATTTTATAGGTTCTACTTCCGTTTTTCACAATGTAGATGCCAGCCGGCAGGTTGTCGCCGGAGAGCATGCGGCCGGTGAGGTCGAAATACTGAGCGTCGGCACCGATTTCAACCGGTTCGGCTTTCACCTGTTCAACTCCGGAAACGAGGCTGAAAGTGATTTCGTTGAGGTTGGCCCATGCAAAATCGGTGGCTACGGATTGTTGGTCGATAACCTGGAAGCCATCGGCATTGAAAGCAATTTCCTTCACAGCATCGATGTCGAACACCGATGGGGTGGAACTGTCGAGTTTGGAGATGATCATAGCATCGTTCTCGGCAAAAATCGGAACAGTTGACGATGCCAGCAGCATCGCCACGAAAACATTAATAATTCTCATTTTTTTCTTTTTGCTCAATTTCTTGACATTTAATCTGCAGAATGTAACTAATTGATTCACTATTGTCGGGTATAGGGTATGCTTCTCTGCAGTTTTAGCAGCATGCTGATTCCCAACCACAAATATATAGTATATTTTTATAAAAATGATAATTAAAATTGAATAATATTTGCATATTGTAAGTAAAATGTCGTTTGTTTTTGGAAGTTTTATCGATTTTGTGGAAAATTCAAACAGATTTCTTTACAAATTTTATTGCATGTGCAATGAGGTGGCGGTTTTCGCGTAGTAATAGGCTGCGACGATGATAATTTTGCCGAAGATTCGATGGTGGCAGGAGTGTGTATAGATAAGGCGGGGTCGGAATCATTCATTCAGTCGGATTTCCTATGTTTTTCATAGCAGCAAACGAAATGATTTACAAACAATGAAAAAATCAAAATGCAAACAAACTATATGTAATCAAACGAAGTTGAAATCATGCAAACGTGTCGTCGTATGCCGACTCACGGCGGCATGCAAAGGTTGCATTGACTTTGCATATAAAACACGAAAGCGCCGTGACAAACGTCACAGCGCTCAGTGGAGCATAGCGGACTCGAACCGCTTACCTCAACACTGCCAGTGTTGCGCTCTACCAGATGAGCTAATACCCCTTTGTGAGTGCAAAGATAATATGAAAAAACGGAAGCGACAAATAAATGGTGAAATTTTTTGTCGCTTCCATATATAATTGAATAGGTAAAAAAATGCAGGTTAATCGTCCGACAACAGCAACTTGGTGGCAACCAAGCGATTATTGTTGTCGCGGATAAACTTCAAGATGGAGTCGCGCTCGTCGGACTGCGGAATGTCGAGCTGAATTCGGCGCAGGGCGTTGTCAATCGAGGTGTCGCACTGGTAGATGTGGCGATAAGCCTTGGCGATATTGTCGATAGTGCTTTCTGCGAAGCCCTTGTTGCGCAGGATGTAGGCGTTCACGCCATAGTAAGCCACCGGATTGTGAGCCACGATGACAAATGGCGGCACGTTGCTGTTGATACGGCAACCGCCTTTCACCATTGCCCACTTGCCGATGTTGCTGCCGCTGTGGACAATAACATTCGACGAGAGGATAACGCATTGTTCGATGTGGCTGTCGCCGGCAATCTGCACGCCGTTGCCTATTACGGCCTTCCCTTCGAGCACGGTATCGTGACCTATGTGCGACTTGGCCATGATGAAGCATTCATTGCCTATTTCGGTGCTGTGTTCCGACTTGATGCCGCGGTTGATGATAACATGCTCGCGGATAACCACGTCGTTGCCAACATAGCAATAGGTAGGCTCGCCTTTCCATCTGAAATCCTGAGGGTCGGCACCGACTATTGCACCTTGATACACCTTCACATTGTTGCCTATGCGGCTGCCTGAAACGATGCTGGCATAAGGGTAGATTTCGCAGTTGTCGCCAATCTCCACATTTGCATCGATATGGGCAAACGGATGTACGATGACATTCTCACCGAGTTTAGCCTCTTTGCTTACGTATGCTAATTGACTAATCATAATGGTATGGTTTTAAAGTTAAAAAAATTGGTTATCTGCCACCGCCCAGCGACTGGTAGAGGTTGATTGAAGCTTGCGAGATGGCGAGCTCGTTGTTAAGCATCTGTTGCTGTGCAGCGAGCAGTTGTGTTTGTGCGGTGAGCACTTCGAGATATGTTGCAGTGGCATACTTCTGTAAGTCTTGGTTGTATTCCACGGCCTTTGCCAGGTTGGCCACTTGCTCGGTGTAGTAAGTGCGCTGCTGAGCAGTCTTGGTCATTGTTACGTAGGCATTGCTCACCTCGGCGCAAGCATTGAGCACGGTGTACTGGAACTTGTTGAGAGCCTGTTCTTGTGCAGCTTTCGACACTTTCAGGTTCTGGATGTTCTGGCCACGGGCAAACAGCGGCATAGTGAGGCTGCCGGCGAGATTGATGAACCATTTGCCGGGGTTCATAATCATATCGCCAACGATGTTGGTGAAACCGCCCTGTGCTGAGAGCACCAGGCTGGGATAGAATCCCGAGCGAGCCATGTTGGTCTGATAGTATGCGGCGGCAAACGAGTGCTCGGCAGCGGCAACATCGGGACGGCTTGCCACATACTTCATAGGTATGCCACCGTCAATGCCGGCAGTAACCACCAGCGGCTCGGCCTCGTTGTTGACGGGCCATACTGTCATCTTTTCGTTGAGAAGTAGCGACATGGTGTTGTTAGCCTCGTGTATGCTCATCTCGATGGCCGGGATAGTGGCCTGCACGCTGCAGTAGTTGGCCTGGCTTTGCACCACAGCCACTTCGTTGTAGCGTCCGGCTTCTTTCATCTGTTTCATCATCTCAACCGACTCGCGCCAGTTCTCGGCAGTCTGCTTGAAGATGGCATACTGCTTGTTGAGTGTAACCAGTGCGTAGTATGTGTTGGCAACAGCGCCGATAATCTGTGAGCGTACGGCTTGGCGATAGGCTTCGCTCTGCAGCAACGACTGTTTGGCCTTGCGCTTGGCGTTGAGGGTCTTTCCGAAGATGTCGATTTCCCAGCTGGCAGCCAGAGGGAGCTGATAGGTCCATGTGAGTGAGGCTCCGTCGATAAAATATTTTGAACCGGCACCGTTGGGGGCTAAAGCCAGCGAAGGGAGGTAGCTGAGCTTGGCGCCGAGCAGCTGTGCCTGAGCTATGTCGACGTTGAGCTTGGCATTCTGCAGGTCGATGTTGTTCTCTAATGCACGTTCGATATACGACTGCAGGGTGGGGTCGGTGAAGATTTGCTTCCAGTCGAGGTTGCCGAGCATGGTGCTGTCGACAGGCTCGTTCTTTATCTGGGCATATTCACCCACCACGCCTTCTTCAGGCAGGCTGTAGTTGGAGTAAATATGGCAGCTGCTCATTGCAGTGGCAAGTACCACTGCAATGACGGCCAATTTGATATATTTCATGAAATTCATCGCTTTATTATTTTGTTTCATATTGTTCTATTTCTTTAGCCAACTCTACAGGATCGGTATCTTTCCACTTGATAGGCTTGATACGTTCCTGAATCGACTGGAATATCACGAACAGGGTAGGCACTACAAGCACCTGGAGCACTGTACCGAAGAACATACCACCGATGGAACCGGTACCGAGGGCGTTGTTACCGTTGGCGCCTACTCCGCTGGCAAACATCAATGGCAACAGACCGATAATCATGGCCAACGATGTCATCAGGATAGGACGCAGACGGGCCGATGCACCGGCTACTGCAGCACCTACGATACTCATGCCCTGCTTGCGGCGGTCGAGGGCAAACTCAACGATAAGGATGGCGTTCTTGGCCAACAGACCGATGAGCATGATGAGCGCAATCTTCAGGTAGATGTTGTTGGCAATGCCGAACATCGAGGCGAAGACGAATGTACCCATCAAACCGAGCGGGATAGAGAGCACTACGGCCAATGGAAGCACGTAGCTCTCGTAGAGGGCACTAAGGATAAGGTATACGAAAACCAGACAGAGTATGAAGATGGTGGCAGTTGAGCCTTCGGCAGTTGAGGCCTCTTCGCGCGACAGACCTGAGAATTCGTAGCTGTAGCCCTGCGGAAGCACTTGTGCGGCAACCTCGCGGATGGCGTTGATGGCTTCACCCGAGGTGTAGTTGCTGTTAGGTGTACCGTTGACGGTGATTGAAGTAAAGAGGTTGAAACGGGTGAGCAAGTCGGGGCCATATACACGATGCAACGAAATGAAGTTGGTGATCGGAGTCATGCCACTTGGAGTGCGCACCTTGATTGAATTGAGAGTCTCGGGCGATACACGTGTTTCGGGAGCAGCCTGGAGCATAACGCGGTAGAGCTTACCGAAACGGTTGAAGTTAGATATGTACATACCGCCGTAGTAGCCTTGAAGCACCGAAAGCACGGTTGAAGTACCGATACCGGCCTTTGTACATTTGGCAGCGTCGACGTCAATCATATATTGCGGGAATGTAGGGTTGAACGACGAATATGCCATCTGTATTTCGGGGCGCTGGTTGAGGGCACCGAGGAATTGCTGCTCAATCTGGAAGAATTTGTTGATGTCGCCGCCGGTCTTGTCCTGGAGCTCGACAACGAAACCGTTCGATGCACCGTAACCGGTAATCATTGGCGGAGCGAAGAACATCAGCGTACCATCTTTGATGTATTGAGCTGTGAGGCCGTAGAGCTGGCGCACAATATTGTCGGAGCTTTCGTCTTTGCTGCGCAGCGACCAGTCCTTGAGCTTTACAATCATAGAGCCGTAGCAGTTACCCTGGCCACCGGTGAAGCTGTAACCCTGAATCATAACTCGCGATTCCACAGCAGGTATGCTGCCCACAATCGAGTCGAGCCGGGCCATAACGGCAAGGGTGTGCTCCTGCGAAGTTGCAGGCGGCATGTTGACCACAGCCATAACGGTACCGGTGTCCTCGTTAGGAACCAAGCCGGAAGGAGTGGTCGACATAAGCCAAACCAGCAGAGCGATGGCGCCGGCAACGATGGCCAGCGATATTGCCTTGGCCTTGATGAAGAAGTTCACCACGCCACGGTAGTGGCTCAGGAGGCGTTCGTAGTTTTCGTTGAATGCTACATGGAAGCGCTTTACGAATGTCATCTTCTTGCTGGGATCGTCGCTGTGAGGCTTAAGCAAGATGGCGCACAGTGCCGGCGACAGAGTCAAGGCGTTAAGAGCGGAGATACCGATGGCGAATGCCATGGTGAGACCGAATTGCTGATAGAACACACCTTCGGTGCCGGGCATAAACGATACCGGGATAAACACGAGCATCATTACGAGGGTAATCGAGATGATGGCGTTGCCGATTTCGCTCATGGCGTCGATAGAGGCCTGGCGCGACGATTTGTAGCCTTCGTCGAGCTTGGCATGCACCGCTTCGACCACCACTATCGCGTCGTCAACCACAATTGCGATGGCAAGCACAAGAGCGGCAAGGGTGAGGAGGTTAAGCGAGAATCCGATGGCATAAATCAGGGCGAAAGCACCAACCAGCGACACCGGAATAGCAATAGCCGGGATAAGGGTGGAGCGAAGGTCCTGAAGGAAGATGTATACCACGATAAACACGAGGATGAATGCCTCGATAAGGGTCTTGATAAGCTCGTCGATAGAAGCCTGGAGGAAGTTGTCGACATTCAACGGAATCTTGAATGCAAGGCCCGGAGGGAGGTTGCGTTCACATTCATTGACTACGTCGAGCACCTTGCCGATAAGCTCACTTGCATTTGAGCCCGGCGACTGGAACACGAGCGATGTAACACCCACGTGCCCATCTACAGTGTTCTGGAATCCGTAGGTCAATCGGCCGAGTTCCACATCGGCTACATCCTTAAGATAGAGTACGTTACCGTTGCTGTCGGCGCGCACCACGATGTTGTTGAATTCTTCAGGAGTGGCCAGACGTCCTTTGTAGCGGAGCACATACTGGAAGCTCTGGTTGCCTTGCTCGCCGAACTGACCTGGAGCGGCCTCCACGTTCTGGTCGGCAAGAGCAGCGGTAACGTCGCTTGGCATCAGGTTGTGCTGAGCCATGACGTCGGGCTTGAGCCACACGCGCATCGAATAGTCGGCACCCATCACCATTGCATCACCCACACCGGGGATACGCTTGATTTCCGGGATGACGTTGATGTTCATGTAGTTCTCGAGGAAGTCGATAGGATACTCGTCGTTGGGCGAATACAGTGCCACGCTGACGAGCATTGAAGTTTGACGCTTCTGTGTGGTGACACCCACCTTAGTAACTTCGGCGGGAAGGAGGTTGGTGGCTTGCGACACACGGTTCTGCACGTCGATGGCAGCCATGTCGGGGTCGTAACCTTGCTTGAAGTAAACTGTGATTTCGGCATTACCGTTGTTGGTTGCGCTCGAAGTCATATATGTCATGTTCAGAGCACCGTTAATCGACTCTTCAAGAGGGGCGATAACCGAGTTGAGCACGGTCTGGGCATTGGCACCGTTGTAGGTGGTCGACACGCTGACTGTCGGCGGTGCAATGTCAGGATATTGCTCCACAGGCAGGCTCGTCAAGCCGATGAGGCCCAGAATCACGATAAATATCGAAATAACCGTCGATAATACCGGGCGGTTAATAAAAGTGTCTAATCTCATTGCTGTGTTTCGTTTAGTTATTTGTTTTCAGCGGCTTTCTCTTCGGTGGCAGCGGCCTGAGCCGGAGCAATCAGTGAGCCTTCACGCACCTTGGTGCCTACACCTTCGGTAACGATAACCTCGCCCACCTTGAGGCCTTCAGTAACTACGTAGTTGGCGCCGTCGCTGATAGGCGATACCTTGATGATTCGCGAATGAGCGATGTTTGAGTCGTTAACCACATACACGTATTTCATGTTCTGGACTTCGTAGGTGGCTTTCTGCGGAATCATCATCACGCTGTCGGTCATCTGCGGGATAAGGATGTTGCCGGTGGTTCCGCTGTGGAGCATGCCGTTGGTGTTGGCAAACAGTGCGCGCACCGAGGCAGTACCGGTTGTGACGTCGAGCACACCTGAAACGGTCGATACCTTTCCGGTGAGCGGGTAGATGTTGCCGTCGGAGAGGCGGAGTTTCACCTCAGGCATTTCCTTGATGGCTTCCTGAAGAGTGCGAGTGCCGTTGTTGGTCATCTCGATAACGTCCTTTTCGTTGAACGAGAAATAGGCGTACACCTCAGAGTTGTCGGAGATGGTGGTGAGGGGTTGCATCGACGATGGGCCGGCGAGCGAACCTTCACGGTTAGGTATTGTGCCTACGACACCGTCGGAAGGAGCCACTACAGTGGCATACGAGAGGTTCTTCTTGGCGTTGACCAACGAAGCCTGGGCCTGCTTGAGAGCGGCCTCGGCCGATTGGAGCGAAAGGAGCGAAGTCTGATACTCGTAGTCGCTGATTATATTCTTTTCAAACAGCTTGCGTTTGTTATCGGCTGTGAGCTGAGCGGTCGATACCTGAGCCTTTGCAGCGGCTACAGAAGCTTCGGCCATTCTAACGGCAGCTTCGTACTGCACGCGGTCGATTTCAAAGAGAGCCTGACCTTTTCTTACGCGTTGTCCCTCATCAACGAGTACGCGAGTGATGAATCCTGATACCTGAGGACGAATCTCGATATCGGTCTTACCTTTGATGGTGGTTGGATACACCGAATTCAATTCGGTAGAGCCAATCCCTACTGTTAATGTGGCCACTTGCTGAGCGCCACTTGCTTGCTGCGGTTTTTCACCTCCACATGAAGTGAAAAAACATAACCCAACGATTAAGCTTGAAACGCCTAATACCAGTTTCTTGGATTGTTTCATCTTTTCTTACCTGTTTAAATTATACTATTCTAATATTCTGATATATACTTTTACAACGGTGCAAAATTACCTAATTTTCACCGTATAACACTTTACATATTAAACAAAAAACAATTGATTATTACCTTATATTTATCTGAAATTTCTTGCAGATACGAAATATTAACCAATTTTAATCAATAATTGTTCGTTTTAAGCCGAGAACCTTACAATTTACTCTCTATTGCTTCCTTGATTCTGTTCATCAGCCAGCGTGGTGTGGAGGTGGCGCCGCATATCCCTATGCTTTCTTTCCCGATAAGCTGTTCCACGTCGATTTCGCTTTCGTTGGTCACCATGAATGTGTTTGCGTTGGCCTCGCGGCACTCGGCAAACAGAATCTTGCCGTTGCTGCTCTTTTTGCCGCACACGAAAATCACTGCGTCGTGGCGGCGTGCAAATTCCTTGATTTTAGGAATTCGGTTGGCAACGGAGCGGCAAATGGTGTCGAAACTTTCGAATCCTTGGCCGCCTTTGCGATGTGATATTTCCTTTTCTATCTCCTTGAATCCTTGCAGCGACTTTGTGGTCTGTGAATATAGTGCTATGTCGCGGCTGTAGTCGATACGGTCGAGTCCGTCGATGTTTTCCACCACCACGGCTTCGCCGTTTGTTTGTCCCACGAGACCGTTCACCTCGGCGTGGCCGAGCTTTCCGTAAATCACAATCTGGGTGTTAGGGTGTTCGGAGTCGATGTATCTGGCGTGGATTCGACGTTGCAGCTTGAGCACCACGGGGCATGTAGCGTCGATAATTTCAATGCCGTTGTCGCGGGCAATGGCATACGTTTCGGGTGGCTCGCCGTGGGCGCGCAACAGCACTTTCACGTTGTGGAGTTTGCGTAGGTCATCGTGGGTTATTGTCACGAGGCCTTTGTTCTTCAGACGCTCCACCTCATCGCTGTTGTGCACAATATCGCCCAGACAATAGAGATGTCCGCTCTTGTCGAGCTCAGCCTCGGCTTTCTGTATGGCAGTCACCACACCGAAACAGAATCCCGAATCTTCGTCAATCTCTATCGTTGCCATGAGGAAGGTGTTATTGGTTTATGATTTTGTTGTAAAGACACATTAGCCAGGCGTTCTGCTGGGCAATGGTCATGTCGCTGTTGTCGAGCACATAAGCATCGTCGGCCTTTCGCAACGGACTTTCGGCGCGTGTCATATCGAGATGGTCGCGCTCGCACACGTTGCGGTACACCTCGTCGTAGCTGGCAATCTGCCCTTTCTGCTTTAGCTCTTCGTATCGGCGATGAGCGCGGGTTTCGGCCGAGGCATCGACAAACACTTTCATTTCGGCATCGGGGAACACAGTGGTGCCTATGTCGCGTCCGTCCATCACAATGCCTTTCGAGGCGCCCATCTGCTGTTGCTGAGCCACCATGGCACGTCTGACAAACGGCAATGCGGCAACTTTGCTCACCAGGTTCGACACCCGCATTCCGCGAATTTTGCCTTCAACGTTTCGGCCGTCGAGACACACCTCGCTGGCTCCGCTTGAAGGATTTACCTCGAAACTGATGCTGACGTTGCCTATGCGGCGTTCAAGTTCCGTTTCGTTCACGTTCCCGGAGTCGTCGATAAGGGCGTTTTCTATGCAGAACAGGGTTATGGCGCGGTACATTGCGCCGCTGTCGATGTAGGCGTATCCGATGTTACGGGCCAATACCTTTGCCATCGTGCTCTTGCCCGATGATGAGAACCCGTCGATGGCTATTGTGATTTTCTTGTTGTTACGTTCCATTATCATTCTTGTTGCCGGTGCCTTAATGCTGAGGCATCATTGTTCGACACACAAAAGTACAACATATCTGCCGAATTACCGAATTTTCGTAGCGGCAGTTATTCACAGTGTTTTGCAATGTGCTATTGTTCAGGGTTTTGCTTGCTGTTGCGGCTAACCCATACAGTGTCGGCACACATTTGCGATATAGCGTCGCGGTGGGTTACAATAATTAGGGTGCGGTTGCCGATGTTTTCCGACAGGCGCTTTAGCAGCATTCGTTCGGTGTCCTTGTCGAGCGACGAAGTTGGCTCGTCGAGCAGCAGTACACCTCCGGGACGCAGCAATCCACGTGCAATTGCAATTCGTTGAGCCTGGCCCTCGCTCAGCCCGGCACCCAGTTCGCCGCAACGGCTGTCGAGACCGTCGGGCAAGTCGTGGACAAAGTCGGCTACGGCAATGTGAAGGGCCTGTCGTAACTCGGCATCGGTGGCTTCGGGATTGCCCAGCAGCAGGTTGTCGCGGATGCTGCCGGTGAGCAGAGTGTTGCCTTGCGGCACATATACAATGTTGCATCGGGTCATCGGCGATGCAGTAACCTCGCGTTCATGGTTGTAGAAACTTATGCGGCCGCTGTCGGGAAGCAGCAAGGCCAAAATAAGGCGCATCATTGTGCTCTTCCCTACACCGGTTTCGCCCACTACGGCCGTCATGCTTCCCGGCTTGAAATCGTGGCTGAAATGCTCGATGACAGCGCTGTTTCCATCGTGGTAGGTGAAAGTTACATCGTTCATTCTTACTCCCGGCACTCCGCTGAGGCGAATCGGCTCGCCTTGCTCCTCGGCTGGCAGCTTAGCAATCTCGTCGAGTCTTTCAACGGCAATGAAACCACGGATAAACGAAGGGAGCTGGCTGCCGAGGTCGACGATTGGGCGTTGCACTTGGTTGACGAGCTGAAGGAATGCTGTCACCATGCCAAATGTGATAGCACCGCTGTATAGCCCGGCCACACCCCACAGGAATGCGGCAGAATAACCGGCGGCGAAGCCAAATTGCACCACCGACCGCGAGAACAGTGAGTAGGTGTTGCGGTTTTTAACTTGCTGATATAAACCGAATTGGAGGCCTTCGAGCGCATCGGCTACATTGCTTCGCTGTTCGAGGCTTGAAATGAGGGTGCGGTGTTGCAGATTCTCCTGCAGATGGGCCTGGACCTTGCTGTCGGTGGCTCGGATTTCCTTGGTTAGGCGTCGCATGCGCATCACATAGCTCTTGCTCATGAGCAAAGCCAGCGGCATGATGCAGGATAGTATAAGTGCCAAGCGCCAGTCGAGCAGCAGAAGGAACACGAAGGCCGCCGAAAGGCGTGTCAATGTAACCAACACAGCCGGCACCACTCGGCACACCAGGTCGGCCACGGTTGCCACATCGCCCTCAAGGCGGTTGAGCATGTCGCCGGTGTGCATCTGCTCGCGCCCGAGCCATCGGCTTTCCATTATTCGGGTGAAGAGCTTTTGCCGGAGCATATTGGTCATGCGCATCTCGGTGAGGACTCCCACACGGCTACCCACCACCGATACCAACAGCTGCATAATCACGCAGCAGCCCATGGCAATGGCATATGTGGAGAACGAGCCTTCGATGTCGCCTGTGGCAATGTCGACCAGCCGCTTGCATATCCATATGAACGACAGCGACAGCGCCACGTGAGCCATTCCCGACAGCGAATTGAGCGCAATGCGCCATCGCATACCGTGGCTCACCCTTGTCAGCCATACTATATATTCCTTTAACTTCATAGTCTACTCATTATATTATATGCAGATGCCTCATAGCAAAAAGCAGGTATCGCCTGAATGGCCGGCATGCCATCCACAGTTGGCTTTTGAACCGCCACCATCGGCTTTGGCAGTCGATGCGGTGTCCGTTGCGCTCGATTGCCTTCATGCGTGCTATCACCGAACCGGTGTGGCATTGTTCAATCCGGCACAGGTTGCCGTCGCCCATCAGTGCCACCGTGTCGCCGTCAATGGAGATTACACGATGCAGCACCACTTGTGCGTCATCGGTTCGTGCCAGCACCACATCGCCACGTTTCAGTTTGTCGGGCCCGACCATGTGCACCACATCGACGCCTCCGCGGATAAATGGCAGCATGCTGTTGCCAATCGCGCGGAACGACACCTCGCGATTTTCGGCAAGCAACGCCGCCACCTCGTCGTATAGATTTTCAGTCGATATCACCATAATTATCCCGGAGCCTGATGCGTAATGCACCGAGCCACACAAAGTTATCAATAAAACTTGGAAAAACAACAGCGCTGCCACACAAAGTGCTGCCGGCAGTGCCGCTGGAATGCAAAAAGAAAGGCTGCTCGCGCATTGCGGAGCAGCCTCTTAACATTATTCGAAGTATCTATTGCCTTATTAGGTGTCGATATTAGCGTAGGTGGCGTTGCTTTCGATGAATTCACGGCGTGGAGCCACGTCTTCACCCATGAGCATTGAGAAGATGCGGTCGGCTTCGGCGGCGTTGTTGATTGTCACCTGCTTAAGCATACGGTTCTCGGGGTCCATGGTTGTTTCCCACAATTGTTCGGGGTTCATTTCACCAAGACCTTTGTATCGCTGGATTTTGAATTTCGAGAGGTTCCCTTCGTTAACAAAGCGGTCCTTGAATCGCTGTACTTGCTGGTCGTCCCAGCAATATTCCGAGTTGTTGCCGAGCAGACACTTGTAGAGCGGCGGAGTAGCGATGTATAGGTATCCGTTCTCGATGATTTCGCGCATTCGGCGGAAGAAGAAAGTCATGAGTAGAGTTGCGATGTGAGCACCGTCGACATCGGCATCGGTCATGATTATAATCTTGTGGTAGCGCAGTTTGGTCAGGTTTGCAGCCTTGGGGTCGTCTTCGGTGCCGATAGTAACGCCAAGAGCGCGGAACATGTTGACGATTTCCTGGCTTTCGAATACCTTGTGGTCCATTGCTTTCTCCACGTTGAGGATTTTACCGCGCAATGGGAGGATGGCCTGGTATTGCGAGTTACGTCCGTCCTTTGCCGAGCCGCCAGCCGAGTCACCCTCGACGAGGAACAGTTCGCGCTCAGCCGGATTTTTCGATGTGCAGTCGGAGAGCTTTCCTGGAAGGCCACCCATACCGCCGAGAGGCGATTTCTTGAGGATACGCATCTGGGCATTGTAGGCGGCGTGGCGAGCCTGTGCGGCAAGCACCACCTTGTCAACTATGGCCTTGGCCTGCTTTGGGTGCTCCTCAAGGTAGTATCGGAGAGCTTCGCTCACGGCAGTCTGTACAGCACCGATAACCTCGTTGTTGCCCAGTTTTGTCTTGGTTTGTCCTTCGAACTGCGGTTCGAGCACCTTAACCGAGATAACAGCGGTAAGGCCTTGGCGGAAGTCGTCGCTTGCAATTTCCACCTTGGCTTTTTCAAGCATCTTGTTGTCCTCGGCATATTTTTTGAGGGTGCTGGTGAGGCCGCGGCGGAAACCGGTTAGGTGAGTACCACCTTCTATGGTGTTGATATTGTTGACGAATGAGTAGATGTTTTCGTTGAACGAAGTGTTGTAGGTCATTGCCACTTCCACCGGAATGCCACCCTTGTCGGTGTTGAGGTGAATGATATCGTTGATGAGCGATTCCTTGTTTCCGTCGATATAACGAACAAATTCGTCGAGACCGGTTTGGGAGAAGAAAGTTTCCTGTTTAGGATTTCCGGCTTCGTCGATTTCACGCATATCGGTAAGCATCAGGGTGATGCCTGAGTTTAGGAAAGCGAGGTCGCGCAGGCGAGTGGCGAGAATCGAGTAGTCGTATTCTGTAACGGAGAAAATCGAGCCGTCGGGCTTGAATGAAATCTTCGTTCCGGTCTTGTCGGTTTCGCCGATAACGGTAACCTCAGATGTAGGCTTTCCGCAAGAGTATTCCTGCATATAGATTTTGCCGCCACGCGATACTTCGGCGCGCAGATATGTTGACAGGGCGTTAACGCACGATACACCAACACCGTGGAGACCTCCCGACACTTTATATGAGCCTTTGTCGAACTTACCACCGGCATGAAGTACAGTGAGCACAACCTCGAGGGCCGACTTGTGCTCTTTTTCGTGCATGTCGACCGGGATGCCACGGCCATTGTCGACAACGGTGATTGAGTTGTCGGCGTTGATGGTCACCTCAATGTGGGTGGCATAACCGGCGAGAGCCTCGTCGATGGAGTTATCAACAACCTCATATACCAAGTGGTGAAGTCCCTTGCTGCTGGTGTCGCCAATATACATCGACGGACGCTTGCGCACAGCTTCCAAGCCTTCAAGCACTTGGATGCTATTGGCTGAATAGTTTTTTTCTTCTTCTGACATATGAAATTATGTATATTTCGTTATCATTCAATGCACTACATCGGCCGATTCTGCCATCGGCATCGTGCGGGGCATATTCGTTTACAAAGATACATATTTTTATCGGATTTTGCGACATCAGGGCTCTAAATATCCTAAATTCCGGCCATTTTTTTTGTAATGCGTCAGGCTTGTCGACGCCCCTCGGAGCCTCGTTGGAACATTGTTGACGGCATTGCTTTGAAATGCTGTGGGAAAGCAGTAACTTTGCGTGCGCAATAGGTATGGTGAACATATGACAATCAGGATAATAGCCTTGATAATGGCTTCGATGGCCGTATTTTGCGCCACGGCGCTCGAGGTTGCTCCTGGCTTGCTTTGCCGGAGTCTGGCCGGAGAGCGCGACATTACGGAGCTGGTGATTTCGGGGAGCATTGACACCTCGCATTTCGGTGCGTCGCTTTATATAGTGGCAGTGGCAATGGCCGACGGCTCGATTTATTCGTTGAAAATGTATAGACAATAATATAGATGGGAAAAAACAAACTAAAGAAATTCGCCGAGATGGCAACCTTCGGCTGTGTGTTCCAATATCCGTTTGCCACACTCAAGGAGAAGGGATTCGACATGCGCGGACACTGGAACGAGCAATACTTCGGCAATAACAACCCTATAGTGCTCGAACTTGGGTGCGGCAAGGGGGAGTACACAGTAGGACTTGCGCGTAAGTTTGCCGACCACAATTTCATAGGCATCGACATAAAGGGCGCCCGCATATGGAGCGGAGCACGCCAGGCCGAAGCCGAACAAATGACCAACGTGGCTTTCCTTCGCACAAGCATCGAACTGATTGCCAGCTTCTTTGCCGAGGGCGAAGTGTCGGAGATATGGATAACCTTTCCTGACCCGCAGATGAAGAAGGTGAACAAACGCCTGACATCCACCCGTTTTATGCAGCTCTATCGCCGCATTCTTAAGCCCGACGGCATTGTGCATCTGAAGACCGACAGCCCATTTCTGTTTACCTACACTTCGGCAATGGTTCACCACAACGGCCTGAAGGTGCTTGCCGAGACCTCCGACCTGTATGCTTCGGGACTTGCCGACGACATTCTGGAGATACGTACCTTCTACGAGCAGCAGTGGCTCGACCGCGGCCTCACCATTAAATATATCAAGTTTGCCCTCGACCACATCACCGAGCTCACCGAGCCGGAAATAGAGATTGAAGAGGACACTTACCGTAGTTTCTCGCGTGGCTATATCCAATGCCCCGATGAAATGAAGAGCAAAGGAATTGACAACGATTAAATATCAAATGATTATGGAACCATTATATCCCAATCTCATACTCGACGCCCTGCGTCACGTGCGCTACCCCGGTAACGGCACCGACATTGTGAGTAACGGCATGGTGGAGGACGATATCCGCATTGACGGTGCAAAGGTGTCGTTCTCGCTGCTGTTCGACCGAAATCCCGACCCGTTTGCCGCTTCGGTGGTGCGCTCGGCCGAATCGGCCATTGGCACTTACATAAGTCCGGAAGTGGAAATCAAGGGAAACATAGCCATCAAATATCGTCAGCCGGCGCCGAAACCCGTAAAGATGCTTCCCGGAGTGAAGAACATTATAGGGGTATCGTCGGGAAAAGGCGGCGTGGGAAAGTCGACAGTGGCGTCAAACCTGGCAGTTTCGCTCGCCCAGATGGGTTACAAGGTGGGATTGCTCGATGCTGACATTTTTGGCCCGTCGGCACCCAAGATGTTCGGTCTTGAAGATGCCGAAGTGTATATGGAACGACAGCCCGACGGTGGAGCACTGATTCTGCCGCCCGAAGCCTATGGGGTGAAGGTCCTGTCGATAGGATTCCTCGTCGACAAGGACAGTGCGGTGCTGTGGCGTGGTGGAATGGCCAGCAATGCCCTCAAGCAGCTTATCGGTGAAGCCAAGTGGGGCGACCTCGACTATTTCGTAATCGATATGCCCCCCGGAACCAGCGACATCCATCTTACTCTGGTCCAGACCCTTGCCATTACCGGAGCCATAGTGGTGAGCACACCGCAGGAGGTGGCGCTTGCCGACGCCCGCAAAGGCATAAGCATGTTCACCGGCGACAAGGTGAATGTGCCCATTCTCGGATTGGTGGAGAACATGGCGTGGTTTACGCCGGCATCGCATCCCGACGAGCGTTACTACATTTTTGGTAAGGAAGGGTGCAAACGCCTTGCCGAGGAAATGGGAGTGGAGCTGCTGGGACAGATACCGCTGGTGGCAAGCATCTGTGCCAGCGGCGACAGCGGCGAACCGGTGGCCATAGCCAACAGCGTGTCTGGTGCGGCATTCCGCAAGCTCGCCGAAAGTGTCGTGGCTGCCGTGGAGAAGCGAAATGCTACGCTTCCGCCCACTGAAACAGTGAAAATGAATAAGTAATATACATTTTTCGTCAGCATTTTATAACTTTGCCGAACAAATTAAAGTAAACACAACATTATAATATATGGAAAGAAAAGTTAGAGTGCGCTTTGCGCCATCACCCACCGGCCCGCTTCATATTGGCGGCGTGCGCACCGCTCTGTTTAATTATCTGTTCGCCCGCAAGAATGGCGGCGAAATGATTCTTCGTATCGAAGACACCGACTCCACCCGCTTTGTGCCCGGAGCCGAAGACTATATCAACGAGGCGCTCGCCTGGCTCGGAATAAAAATCGACGAAGGTGTGCGCGAAGGTGGCAATTACGGCCCTTATCGTCAATCGGAGCGCCGCGACATCTACCGCAAGTATGTGAAGCAGCTGCTCGATGCCGACAAGGCTTATATTGCCTTCGACACTCCGGCCGAACTCGAGGCCAAGCGTGCCGAGATTCCCAATTTCCAGTACGATGCATCAACTCGTGCCTCGATGCGCAACTCGCTCACCATGAGCGCCGACGAGGTGAAGGCACTTATCGATGCCGGCGAAAAGTATGTGGTGCGCTTCAAAATCGAGCCTAACCACGACGTTGTGGTCAACGACCTGCTTCGTGGCAAGGTGACCATTAACTCGTCGATTCTCGATGACAAGGTGCTGTATAAGTCGGCCGACGACCTTCCGACATATCACCTGGCCAACATTGTTGACGACCACCTGATGCTTGTAACCCACGTTATCCGTGGCGAAGAATGGCTCCCGTCGGCACCACTCCACGTGCTGCTTTACGAGGCTTTCGGTTGGGCCGACACAATGCCTGAATTCGTACATCTGCCTTTGCTGCTCAAGCCCGTGGGCAACGGCAAACTGAGCAAGCGCGATGGCGACAAGCTCGGATTCCCAGTGTTCCCACTCGAATGGCACGACCCAGCCAGCGGAGCTGTCTCGAAGGGCTACCGAGAGGAAGGCTATCTGCCCGAGGCTGTGGTTAACTTCCTTGCCCTGCTCGGCTGGAATCCGGGCAACGACCAGGAAATAATGTCGATGGATGAACTCATTAGCCTCTTCTCGTTTGAGCATTGCTCGCGCAACGGAGCAAAGTTCGACTTCGAGAAAGGCAAGTGGTTTAACCATAAATATCTCAGCGAAAAGCCCGATGCCGAGCTTGCCGCGCTTTTCCGTCCCCTCCTCGACGAAAAGGGAATCACCGGATTTTCCGACGAATATGTGGCACGTGCCGTGGGTATGGTGAAGAGCCGCATCAGCTTTGTCAAGGACCTTTGGGAACAGGCTTCATTCTTCTTTGTGGCTCCCGACACGTTCAGCGAAAAGGACATCAAAAAACGTTGGAAAGACGACACTCCTCGCATTATGGAGGAGCTTATCGGAGTGCTTGAGAATCTTCCCGATTTCAGCAGCAAGCCATCGGAAGAAATTGTGCTTAAATGGATTACCGATAACGGTTACCATATGGGCAACGTGATGAATGCATTCCGATTGACTGTCGTTGGCGAATGCAAGGGTCCTCACATGTTCGACATCACCGAACTGATGGGTCGTGAGGAAACCATCCGCCGCATTCGTCGCGGTATCGACCTAATAAAGCCTGTAAATGCCTAATCAGGGTAGATATATCATGGCTGTGGCAGTGGCATCGATGGCGATGCTGCTGCTCGGCATTTCCACGGCAATGTCGCAACAGTTGCACTGGAATGTCGACTTCAACACTGTGTTCGACAACCGCGAGGGCGATAACACCTACACCGCCACCGAAACCTATTTCAAGACCCGTCTGGCACCTGAAATAGGCATTTCGATGCTCGATGGAGCCCATGTGATTGCCGGAGGCGCAGTGTGGAACCAGCCTATCGGCTCGGAATGGGACGGTCACAAGATTTCGCCCACGCTCTACTATCGCTACAGCTCGGAGCGCTGGCGCATGTCGTTCGGCATGTTCCCACGCACCCATCTGGTGCGTATGCTCCCAAACTATGTGTGGAACGACTCATCATACTACTGGCAGGCCAACATCCGTGGCCTTGCGGTGCAATATCTGCGGCGCGAGGGCTATTTCGAGGCTGTGGTTGATTGGCGCAGCATGCAGTCGGAAACACAGCGCGAGGCTTTCAACATCATTGCCAGCGGCGAATGGAAACCGCGCCGCGGACTCTTCCTTGTGGGTGGTCTGGCTATGATGAACCATCTGGCATTGCAGAAGAATGCCCCGGCCGACCAGCATATTGTCGACAACATCGTTGTTAACCCCTACGTTGGCATCGATGCCAGCCATCGCACCGCTCTCGACAGCCTTTCAGTGCGTGCCGGTATGCTGATGGGCATCACCCGTAACCGCGAATTCGACAAATGGGAGGCACCGGCCGGTCTTTGGCTCGATGTGGCAGCCCGTTGGCGATGGCTCGGGGTGAAGAACACCCTGTTTACCGGGAAGGCCATATATCCGTATTACAGCACTTTCGGGCCTGTGCTTAATCAAGGCGAGGCATACTATGCTTCGAAATTCTATAACCGTACCGATGTGTCGGCCACTATACTGAACAACAGCTTCATGAACCTTGAGGCCTCGCTGGTGTTTAATCTTGCAGAGGATAACTTCACTTTCTATCAGCGTCTGTTGCTCCGTGTTTACATCGACCGCAATACATGGAGCGGTCGTCGCTCAAAGAAATCACGGTTGGCAAACATTTATTAAAAACCACTGACACTAACTCAATGAACGCAATATATAACACAGCCATCCTGGCATACTCGAAATTGGTGAAGACGGCAGCTCTTTGGAACCGCAAAGCCCGACTGATGACAGAGGGTCAAGCCAAGACCATGCAGACCATTCGCGCAAAGTTCAAGCCCGATGACCATCCGGTGTGGATTCACGCTGCCTCGCTTGGCGAATTCGAGCAAGGACGTCCCATCATCGAGCGCATTCGCAGCCGATTTCCCGATCGGAAGATTCTGCTCACCTTCTTCTCGCCTTCGGGCTATGAGGTGCGCAAGAAGTATGCTATGGTAGATGCCGTGTGTTATCTGCCGTTCGACACCGAGGAAAATGCCGAGGAGTTTATAGGCACTCTGCAGCCTTCGCTTGCCATTTTCGTGAAATATGAGTTCTGGGGCAACTATCTCGAGGCTCTCAGCGAGCATGCCGTGCCCACTATGATTGTGTCGGCCATCTTCCGTCGCTCACAGCTCTTCTTCCGGCCATACGGCTCGATGTTCCGTCGTATGCTCCGCTGTTTCACGGCCGGAATATATGTCCAGGATGCCGATTCGAAGGCACTTCTGAGCACTATCGGTATCGACAGCATTGTTGCCGGCGATACCCGCTTCGACCGTGTTACCGATATCATGGCCACAACAAAGAATTTCCCATCCATAGCCGAGTTTGCCTCCGATGGTATGGTGATGGTGGCAGGGAGCAGCTGGCCGCGCGATGAGGAACTGATTATCGACTACTTCAACCGCCATCCGCGCATGAAACTCATCATTGCACCGCACGAATTCGACGATGCGCGTGTTGATGCCCTCCGCAAGAAGATTGCCCGGCCTTCGGTGCGATACAGCCGTCTTTACGACGGTGAGAAAATCGATGGCGATTGCCTGATTCTCGACTGCTTTGGAATACTCTCATCGTGCTACCGTTACGGCAGCATTGCCTACGTAGGAGGCGGGTTTGGTGTGGGTATACATAACATCAACGAAGCTGCCGTGTATGGCATCCCGGTGATTTTTGGTCCAAACTACAAGAAATTCAAGGAGGCGCGCGACCTCGTTGGGCGTGGCGGAGCGTTCTCAGTATCGAAAGCAGCCGACTATGAGGCAGTGCTCGACCACCTCATTGCCAACGAAGATGCTCGCATTGCCGCTGGTGATGTGTGTGGCGAATACATTCGCGAGAACCTCGGGGCATCCGACCGCATTTTCAACGACATCGCCCAGATTCTCGCTTCAGCAAAGTAAAATCATTCGGTTTTTTCCGCTGATGATGCATGTGGAAATAAAAAAACGAATCCGACGACGCTCACGCGCTACCGGATTCCTAACCTATGATTCACTTATTTGTTGTTGCTATTGACTATTCTATATAAGCGGCTGATTATCAATGCATAAATTGCTGCATATGGGTATACTGCCACTTTTCATTTGCAAAGATACATATTTTTTTTAAAATAATTCGCAAATCTGCGTATTTTTATTGCTATTTTTGTAGTAAGTAGATTTTTAGATAATCAAAATATAATTATTATACACTAATGAGACTAATTATAGAACCTGACTATGAACTTGTATCGGCATGGGCGGCCAATTATGTGGCTTCGCGCATCAATGCTGCTGCACCCACTGCCGACAAGCCTTTTGTACTTGGTTGCCCTACCGGCAGCTCGCCGCTGGGTATGTATCGAAAACTTATCGAGTTGAACAAGGCCGGGAAGGTGTCGTTTGCCAACGTGGTGACTTTCAACATGGATGAGTATTGCAATCTGCCCGAGGAGCATCCTGAAAGCTATCATTCCTTTATGTGGAACAATTTCTTTGGCCATATCGACATCAAGAAGGAGAACGTCAACATCTTGAATGGCAACGCAGCCGACCCTGTGGCTGAATGTGCACGCTACGAGGCCAAGATAGCTTCGTATGGCGGAATCGACCTGTTTATGGGAGGTGTGGGCCCCGACGGACACATTGCCTTCAACGAACCGGGATCGTCGCTCACATCGCGCACCAGAATGAAGACTCTCACCCAGGACACCATTATCGCTAACTCCCGTTTCTTCAACAACGACACTTCGCTGGTGCCGAAAACTGCGCTCACTGTGGGCGTGGGCACCGTGATGGCTGCAAAGGAGGTGATGCTCATTGTCAATGGTCATAACAAGGCCCGTGCGCTGCAGCACGGCGTTGAAGGGGCGGTAAGCCAGATGTGGACTATCAGCGCGCTCCAAATGCACCAGCATGCCATTATAGTGGCCGATGAGGCTGCAACCTACGAACTCAAGGTGGGAACCTACAAATATTTCAAGGATATAGAGCGTAACAATCTCGACCCCAATACATTGCTTTAAGCAAATTCTGCAAGAGGTGCGCTGCTCCTCGCTAAAAAGTTAAATGGCAGCCGACAGGGTTCTGTATTTGTCGGCTGCTTTTCATAATCCCCCTAAAGATATATGCCATGATGCAAATAATCAACAAGTTCTACTTG
>JAEDFO010000031.1 GCA_016292745.1 Muribaculaceae bacterium
GTTATGGCAGTTTTCGCCATGCAACAGCCTGCTCCGGCAGTATTTTTGCAGAGATTACGTTGCAAATGTGGTCGACGATTTGCAATTTTGGGATGTTATTTGTTACTTTTGCAAATATTGAGAATTGGATATTGCATTTGCACAACGTACAATTGCTTCAGGGAAATACAAAAAAAGAAAAAACTTCTATACGATATGCCAGAAGAATATTTCACAAAAAGTGAACGGTCCGATGTGGTTAGGCTCTGCAGCGCACTGATACGGCGCACACGCGATGTGCTTCTTCCAGGGGATATCCGCACCATTAGAAATGTAATTACGGAGGGGATAAACGAAAATCACTACCGTCGCGACAAATATGGTATAAACCCCACAATACGCAATCTGAACACGGCGTTGCTGCTATCGGAAAAGATAGCTCCCGACCGCGACATGACTATAGCGATATTGCTGTATAACCTGTGCAAGACGGAATTCATCCCTGCCGAAGAACTGCAGAAAAGGTTTGGCGACGACATTGCCAAGCTGATAAACGGACTTCTGAAAGTGTCGCAGCTCTACAAAAAGCAGGCAGCTGTGCAGAGCGACAATTTCCGGAACCTGCTGCTTACGTTTGCCGAGGATATCCGTGTAATTCTTATAATGATAGTTGACCGTCTTGGCATAATGCGGATGATAAACCATCATCCCAACGAGAAGTTTGTACGCGACATAGCCTACGAAGCCAATTATCTGTATGCACCGCTTGCCCACCGTCTGGGATTGTATTCCATTAAGTCGGAGCTGGAGGATTTGTCGCTGAAGTATACCAACCGCGAGACATATACCCAGATAGCTCATAAACTTAACGAGACGAAAGTGGCGCGCGACAAATATATTGCCGATTTTATAGCGCCGGTAAAGAAACGTCTTGAGGAAAACGGTCTGAATTTCGAGATAAAGGGTCGCACAAAGTCGATTTACTCGATATGGAACAAGTTGAAGAAGCAGAACACCGATATGGAACATATCTACGACTTGTTTGCCATACGCGTGATACTTGACACACCGGTTGAACGCGAAAAGATTGACTGCTGGATGGCCTACTCGATTATAGTGGATATGTACAAAAGCAATCCGTCGAGAATGAAGGACTGGCTGACGATACCGAAATCGAACGGCTACGAATCGCTCCACACCACGGTGTACGGACCTGAGGGAAAATGGGTTGAGGTGCAGATACGCTCTAAGCGAATGGACGACATAGCCGAGCGTGGCCTGGCTGCCCACTGGAAATACAAAGGTGGACACAGCGAGCAAAACCTGGATGTGTGGATGAACAGCATCCGCGACATCCTTGAGGCCGCCGAATCAGGTCCTATGGAACTGATGAAGGGCATCAAGATGGACGTGTACAACAAAGAGGTGTTTGTGTTTACCCCGAAGGGCGACCTTTACCGTCTGCCGCTGGGCTCAACAATACTCGACTTTGCATTCCAGGTACACTCCAAACTTGGCTGCACATGCACCGGCGGCAAGGTTGACGGAAAGAACCAGAAACTGAACTACAAGCTGAAGAGCGGCGACACCATTGAGATTCTCACTTCGAGCAACCAGACCCCCAAACAGGACTGGCTGAACTTTGTAGTGACTTCGAAGGCGCGTAACAAGATAAAGCAAACCATCAACGAGCTCAACAACAAGAGTGCCGACCTTGGGCGTGAGATGCTTCAGCGCCGTTTCAAGAACCGCAAGATTGAGATTGAGGAAGGCACGCTGATGAAGGCCATAAAGAAACTCGGATATAAGACCGTGACCGACTTTTTCAGCGCCGTAGGACACGAGGCAATAGAGATAAACGAATTTATCGACACCTATCTTGGCGTAGAACTGAAAGAGAAGCAGGCCACCGAGACCAAATCGGCTGATACGTTTGAAATGATGCAGCCCACAGCAACCGAAACCGAAGGGAGCGATGTGCTGGTGATTGGCGACGACATCAAAGGGATAAACTACAAACTGGCCCGATGCTGCAACCCGATATTCGGCGACGACATCATTGGCTTCATTTCGAGCGAAGGTGCCATAAAGATTCATCGACACGACTGCCCCAACGCCAAACACTTGTGCGAGAAATTCCCTTACAGGAAAATCGCCAGCCGATGGTCGGGAAAGATGGGCTCGCAATATGCAGTTACGCTGCGCATCGTCGGGCACGACGATGTGGGAATTGTAACCAACATTACATCGATAATATCGAAGGAAAGCAAGGCATCGCTACGAAATATCGCGATAGATTCGCACGACGGTCTGTTCCAGGGATTCCTGGTTATAGGCGTGGGCGACACCAAGCTATTGAATGAATTAATTAAGAAAATAAAAGCAGTAAAAGGAGTAAAAGATGTACAAAGAAGTAATTAGGACAGGAATCATAGGCGCAGTGCTTGCCATAGCCGCAACCGGCTGCGGAAGCAAGGACAACGGTGCGCAATCGCTACTCGACCAGGCTCAAGCCGCTTTCGACAACGGGAATTACAAGGAATCGCTCGTGTTGATTGACTCACTGGCCAAGGCCTTCCCCGAGGAGATCTCAATACAGCGTGCAGCCATGCACCTACGCCCAATGGCCGACGAGCAGCTTACCATGCTGGAAATAGAACATAACGACAGCGCAATGGCTGCTGCAAAGAGCGAGGTTGAGCGGCTGAAAGGCAATTTCGTTTTTGTCAAGGAAAAAGACATGGTGGAAGGCTACACCATTCACAAAGAAGCAAAGAAACATCCGCTGATTAACCGCACAGGCCTCGAAGCACGCATCGACGAACGTTATAATCTGTATGTGGTGTCGCTGCTCAACGGCCGCAGCGTTAACCACGAGCGCATATCCATATCTGGTGCCGGAGGCGAAGTATCGACAGCTACAGTGGCCTACGACGGGGCAAGCAACTATCGGTTCAATTCAGGCGGCGTGAGCAACGAAAGCGTTACCTTCCGTGGCGGCAAAAGCGACACACTATGCATGTATGTGGCCGAGCATAAAGGCAACGCCCTGAAACTGAACTTCATAGGCAAGAGCCGCTACTCGGTACCATTGAGCGCAACCGACAAGAAGGCAGTGGCCGAGACACAAGAATATGCAGTAGCATTGCAAAACAACCGAGAAGCCGAACTGCGTAATGCCTATCTGGAGAACAGACTAAAGATTTCACGCGAGCATATCGAAAAAACCGCACAGAAAGCACAGCAGTAGCCATCACAAGGCATCATTGCTTCTCCATCCAACCGAAAATGCGTGGATAGAGCGCACAGCGTACCGTCTTGCGCGAAAGCACAAGGTCGTGCAAGCCTCCCTTGACAATTAAAATTGTGGTGCGGCGATGTGTGAGATGGCGACCATACTTGTCGATATCATCAACATCGAGGACAGCATCGCCGCGACTGAAGTCGGCCGACCACTCATCGCCCGCTACACTGCGGTCGGAGTGCATAAGCAATACCGGGACACCTACATCCACCCCACCCTGAACAATGCAGTGCGCACGATGGATGGCACCAATCCACCCCGAGGTAACATCGGGCGATATTTCGAGTTTCCACGATGTATTATAGGTCCACTCGCCATGATACTGCTTCAAAAGGCTCTGTGCATACAGGTTCGACGAGCCCTGGCTGATAGGAGTGTTAGGCAGCAACCGAGAATATACCGATACCACCGGCACCAGGACCGATTCGGTGAAACAGCCAAGATTCATATCGAGGAACGGACTGTTAAGAATGAGTCCGGCAATGGGATACTTGCCACGATTATTGGCATCGGAAAGGTAGCACGAAGCAATCAGGCCACCAGTGGAATGCGCCTTGACAAAGATGCGTGAGTTGCCATCGGCGCATATTTGAGTGAGCGCAGAATCGATGTCGGCATAATATTCCGAAATGTCTCGAAGCTCGAATCGGCGTTGGCCATCAATATATGAGCGACCATATTTGCGAAGGTCGACAGCATAGAAATTATAACCGTGAGCAACCACCGAGTCGGCCATCTGACTTTGAAAGAAATAATCGTTATAGCCGTGGATGTAGAGCACTGCACTGCAGCACACCGAATCGCCAGACAGTTTGCGGACAATGGTTGAACGCACTTTTCCGGAATAATCGTCGGGCTGGGCCACGTGACGCATCTCGAACCCGTCGCCAAGAATGTCGGGCGTCCAAGCTTGTGCCCTCAGTGAACATGCCAGCAGCATGAACAACAAGAATGAAGTCAAACGATTCATGATTCCTCTATTTTAGCGCCGCAATGCGGACACGATTTGAACGAAACAAGTTGTTGAGATGGTATTTCGCCGAGTTGATAGCCACACACCGGGCACTTCAGCCCCAGCTCATCGATGATTTGAGGCGAAATCTTTCGCCACTGCAACATACGAGTCACAAATATCACAATGTCGGCCACAGCCACCAACGCCAAAGCCGAGAAACATGGAACAAAATATGCATCGCCATACAGCACAGCCCCTGCAGCGGTAATGGCCGCCACCACATAAAACAGGATTTTCATCAGCCTTGCAGCACGGAAATGTGCCTTGTATCGGCAAAAATACTCTTTCGATGCCATTTGAATGACCACAAACTGCTCATGAGAGATAGATTCGGACATATAAATAATTCTTTTTCAACAAATAATGCAACAATATTTTGCAGAGAGATAAAAAATCACTACCTTTGCACCGCAAAAATAACTATTATTAATTATTAAACAAAACAGTTAATTATGAATCATTACGAAACCGTTTTCATTTTAACTCCCGTTTTGTCTGACGCACAGATGAAGGAAGCGGTAGAAGGTTTCAAGGCTGTATTGACCAATGCAGGCTCTGAAATCGTAAACGAAGAGAACTGGGGCTTGCGCAAATTGGCGTATCCAATCCAGAAGAAGACCACAGGGTTCTACACTCTGATTGAGTTTGATGCAGCACCGGAAACCATCAAGAAACTCGAAACAGCTTATCGTCGCGATGAAAAAGTGTTACGCTTCTTGACTTTCCGTCTTGACAAGTATGCAGCAGAATATGCAGCAAAGAGAAGAAGCTTGAAGAGCGCAAAAGCAACTACAAACGAAGAAGTAAAGGAGGACTAAATTATGGCACAGACACAATCAGAAATCAGATATCTGACTCCCCTTTCAGTGGATGTTAAGAAAAAGAAATATTGCCGTTTCAAAAGAAGCGGTATCAAGTATATCGATTACAAGGATCCGGAGTTTCTGAAGAAGTTCTTGAACGAACAGGGTAAGATTCTTCCACGCCGCATCACCGGCACATCATTGAAATTCCAAAGAAGAGTAGCCCAGGCTGTTAAGCGTGCCCGTCATCTTGCTCTTCTGCCATATGTAACTGACTTGATGAAATAATAAAAGCTAAGGAGGACAGAATATGAAAATTATATTGAAAGAAGATATACCCAATTTGGGATATAAGGACGACGTAGTAGAAGTAAAGAGCGGTTATGGCCGTAACTACCTTATTCCTTTCGGAAAAGCAGTAATTGCATCTCCTTCAGCTCTTAAGATACTCGCAGAGAACCAGAAACAACGTGCTCACAAGTTGGCTCAGATTAAGGCCGACGCAGAGGCTGCTGCAGCTGCATTGGAAGGCGTATCGCTGACTATTGGCGCAAAGACCAGCTCAACCGGCACTATCTTTGGCTCGGTTAACAGCATCCAGATTGCTGAAGCCCTTGAAAAACTCGGTCACAACATCGACCGCAAGTGCATCTACATCAAGGAAGCAGTTAAGGAAGTTGGCAACTATGTTGCAACCATCAAACTTCACAAGGAAGTTAGCGTAGAAATTCCTTTCGAAGTAGTATCGGAATAATAATCATCCCGAAATATCAAAAAAAAGCACCGGAATCCCGGTGCTTTTTTTATTGTGGATTTTTATAGTGAATCAACCCGATGAAACTTCCTGAGAAACAGATTTTGCTCAATGCAAGCAGCAGCCACAGAATCGTTGAGATACTTTCCGTAACGGCGCCATATGATATATGCCTGTGGGCCATCGAGCTTAGCAACCAAACCCAGTAATGAGGCCACTGAATCGGTTGCGGCCGAGCATTTGGCAAGAATGGCGTGCTCGGAAGAAGCATCGAGAGTGGAATCGGCAACAAGTTTTGCATATAGGGCGCGCTGCTCGTCGACAGTACGGCGTTGGTCCGCCAGAAGTTTCATATAAGTTATCATATCGCGATTGGCGTCGCTGCCGTTGGCAACCGATATGGTGCGCAAGCCAACAGCAAGGCGTGTAGGCACATCGTCGAGAACAAAATAGTAGTTAACCTCGTCGGCATCGGGCTTTACAAACGCAATACGCGCATCGTAGTACCGCCCTGTAAAATGTGCTGGATGCCCGGGAGCAGCATAGCATCGCCCCATCAATGAGAGTTTACCGTAATCGGTATCGTAGCTATATAGCGACAGCGAATCGGCTTCGGAGCCGATTAACTGCACTTCAACACTATAGCGTCGGTCGGCATCGCCACATGCCACCAAAGCTAAAGCCAACAGTAAACAGGATAAAACACGCATGGCCGAGTTATTTGAATGTATCTGGAAGGTCGTTCTCGTAGAGCACTGTATCGCCGGGAGCAACTATTGATGCCAACTTTGCTTGGGCATCGGCAAATGAATCGGCCACGATTAGTTTCAGCCCAACGCAGTCAGCCTTGTTGATGCCAGCCAGAATGGCTTCGCGATTGTATTCGCCCACCACTATAGCTACATCGCACGCATTGGCAAGCTGTTGACCGAAAATTTCGTTGAGTTCGGCCTGACGAGGGCCCAATTCAATCATTCCCGGAGTAATCACGATGCGCTTGCCCTGCTTCATCTGGGCAATGACATCGAGTGCCATACGGGCGCCATCGGGATTGGAATTGAAAGCGTCATCGATAATTGTAACGCCACCAGGCGTACGTTTCATGTTAAGCCGGTGCTCCACTTGTTCTATTTTACTCACTGCATATCTGATTTTTTCAGCCGGGACACCAAGGTGGGCTGCCACCGAAACAGCAGCAAGCAGATTTGAGATGTTGCACTCCCCTACCAGCTTTGTCTGAAGCTTGATTGACGAGCCGTCGGGCATTACAGCAGTGAAAGATGTGCCATGCGACGAATATTCGATATCGACAGCACGACAGCTGGCATTATTGGTGTTGTGGACCGCATATCGGATAACATCGACATTATCGACCTTACGATTGGCCACAAACTCGAAATCGTCGTTAACCACAGCAAGACCGTCGGCAGGCAGAGCATCGACCAACTCGAACTTTGTACGCTGCACGTTTTCAATTGACTTAAACGATTCGAGGTGCTGAGGCCCCACAGCAGTAACAATACCGATTGAAGGATTTACGATATCACAAATTTCCTTGATGTCGCCAATATTCTTGGCACCCATTTCGGCAATGAAAATATCGTGATACGGCTGCATCGATTCGCGGACAGTACGGACAACCCCCATGGGAGTGTTGAAGCTACCCGGAGTCATGAGCACATTATATTTCTCACAAAGAATACGGTTAAGGTAGTGCTTAGTGCTGGTTTTGCCATAGCTGCCGGTGATGCCGATTACCTTCATATCGGGCATCTGGGCCAGACGGCGTTTGGCATCGTCGACATAACTGCGGTTGATGGCATTCTCAACCGGGAGGAGCATCCGATTGACCACAATGACGTATGCATATGAGAAAAACGAGATGACGATGGCTACACGCGGCACGAAATGGCAGTCGACGAGTGCCGAGGCCGCGAGAGTGGCCAGTGTGGCAACTATAAGGCTGATGTAGATGCGCCACACACGCTTGGTGAACACCAACGGCTTCTTATACTTTTTTCTCAGCTCGTTAACAATCATTGCCAACAGCAAACCCGATGCAACAGCGTCCGACCAAACGAACGGAAAAGCAATGAGCATCATCAGGATGGCGAGCAGGAATATGCGGCTGATTGACGAAGCGTCGCCGCTCATCTTTAGCCAATTAACGTAGCGATTATTGCGATATGAGTTCTGCTGCAACATCTGCAGGTCGCGTCGAAACACCACCAACGATAAGGCAAATGCTATAACGAGCAGAACGATAGAAAACACTGTATCCATATTTTGTGTTGATGCTGAATATTATTTGTTTAATTTCTTGTCGTTGCTGAGAAAGCTATTAATCACTGCAGCAAAACCCGACGGATTGTCGAGGAAACTGTAGTGGCCACAACCTGGGAAAGCCACCAAACCGGAATCGGGAATAAGGCGATTCATGGTTTTGGCATCGGAGAGAGGTGTAGCGGTGTCGTTTTCGCCCCAAATCAGAAGTGTGGGAGCCTTTATTAAAGGCATCAGATGCTTCAGGTCCTGGGCAATCGACTTGCTCATGATGGCTCTCATGCGCTGCGAAGCCTGTCGGTAGTCGCTCGAACCGACACGCGAACGATAGCGGTCGAGAAGACGCTGTCCACGCTGCTGTCCCAAAACGAGAGGGAGCACATGCTTCATGAACTTATAGGAATACACCTTAAAATAATACTTGAGCGAACGCCGTGGCTTTATTCCGGCGGCATCGACAAGAATAAGCTTAGCCACGTTGTTTCGCGAGGCATAAATTATGGCAATACGTCCGCCATATGAATGGCCGAGCATAATGGGGTCGACGATGTTCTCGTGAGCGAGAAGTTTCTCAATGGCATCGGCATATTCATACACGCCCCACACCGATTGAGGTTCAGAGCTGTTGCCGAAACCCGGCAAATCTATGTTGATAATTCGGAAGTCGTTCTGCAGCAAGTTCTGAATTGAGAGCAACGTGGCACTTGAACATCCCCAGCCATGCATTAGCACAACTGTGCGGCCGCTTCCGATATCGTTATAGTGAATGTCGACGTTATTTATTTCAATATGTTTCTCCACTATGAAAAAAATGAATAAAAGAACTTGACAAAATTAGCACATATGCCGACGAAATAAAAGCATGAAGCCTAATTATTCAATGATAAATGCTTTACTGCATGATAAATCCAGCGCTCCAGGCGAGCATTGGGCAAGAAAATCGGCAATGCTCTGAGCTGCCGACTTTAAATCGCACGAATCAGCAATATATTTCCGAAAGAGAGTGCAATGCCTGGCCACATTCCGGGAGGTGACCACAATTATCCCGTTGACATATTGAGTTGACTGAACTTCTCCAGCAAAAGGCACTATATCGATGACGTTATCAGAGCTGTCGACACTAACCAGATGCAAATGCATCACTGCACAGTCGGTAACCACATATTGCGCAAGGAAACGCTTCATAAAATGAATGCTTACTTTTTTCTCGACAGGTTGAACGTCTGCTGGCGATTGATGTAGTAATAACGGTTCTTGTTGATACGAGTTCTCACCAGCTGAATGCTGTCGACCATCAGCACTTCCTTGCCCGATGGTTTATACAATGCGAATCCGTATATACGCTTGATTACTTTTGCCGTATCGCTCTGGAGGCTGAATTGTTTCCAGTTGTCATTGCCATCGTTGAGCGAAGTGAGCGTAACAATTCCATCGTCGTAGTCGATAGCGACGAAAGCGTCGATTGGGAATTCCGGATTAGCCATTCTGAAACGCCACTGGAACACGTCGCCGGGACGGAAATTATCGTCGGGGACAATGTCGAACGACATAATGCTATCGCGATAAATTCGCGAAAGGATTCTCACAGGCGATGAGTTCCAAAGGTCGATGCTATCGCCAGCAGCCATTGGCACGCCGGAGCCGGCCTTTCGCGACTCTGCCACAATTTGCTTGTCCTCGTCGTCGAGACGTTTGATAACCTCATCGTAAACCTCGATGTAGGTGTCGATGTGATGACCGTACCATACAAGCGAAGTATCGAACAGCTCCTGCGATACGTTGTGCTTACGCAGAATCGACTGCCGAAGCACTTTGCGAAGCGAATCGCTTCGGCTGTCGGAATATACATTGTAATGCATATCGACATACGATTCGCCTTTATGGATATCAACGAGCAATGCGGCCATATCATCCTCACTGAGCACATAGTCGGGGGTTGAAGAGCAAGCCACCAACATTTGCATCAAAGAGAGCGACAACAGCAAAGGAAGGAACAGACGCATGGCAGAAAATTATTCGCAATCCTGTTTCAATTCCTTTGGAGAAAGGAAACGGTAGTAGAAAATAACCAAGATAAAAACGCCCACACATAGAGCAGCGTCGGCAATGTTGAAAACCGGATGGAAGAAAATGAAATGATTACCACCAATGAAAGGCAACCAATCGGGCCAGTTCCACTCGGCGAGCGGGAAATAGAGCATATCGACTACCCTACCGAAACCAAATGAGGCATACCCACCGGCATCAGGCATAAACGAAGCCACACCGGGATACATCGGGTTGTCGAATACAAGGCCATAGAACAGGCAATCAATTACGTTGCCAATGGTTCCGGCAGTGATTAACGACAGACACACGAAATATCCCCGTGGGGCGGCAGAATTACGGATACGGAATATGTAGTACACAAACAGGCAAGCCATTACCACTCTGAAGAGAGTAAGGACAAGTTTGTTGAGCACCTCCATACCGAAAGCCATGCCATTGTTTTCGATAAAGAACAGACGGAACCAATCGGTAATAACCAGTTCCTCACCATAGTAGAAACTGGTTTTCACCCATATCTTAAGAATTTGGTCGGCACAGATAACCAATAAGGTTATCAGCAAGGCCAATGCACCATTCGATAATCTCACAATCAAGAATTATTTACGGCGGTTATCGTTATTCTTCACATCAATGCTGAGAGTAGCATGAGGGACGGCGCGCAGACGTTCCTTCGGTATGAGTTTACCGGTTTCGCGGCAGATACCGTAGGTTTTGTTTTCGATACGAATGAGCGCAGCCTGCAGATGCTGTATGAATTTCATCTGACGCTGAGCAAGACGTCCGGCCTCTTCCTTGCTAAGGGTATTTGCACCTTCCTCAAGCACTTTGAAAGTGGGAGAAGTGTCGGTAACGTCGTTGCCATCGGTGTTCATAATGTTCGATTTAAGCAATTCGTAGTCACGATTTGCCTTTTCGAGCTTATCGAGAATAATAGCTTTAAATTCCTGGAGCTCTTCGTCGCTATAACGGGTCTTTTCCATAATCAAAAACTCTATATTTTAAAAATAAAGATAGAGAAGGATTAAGCCTTCTCTACCGTTACAAACACTTTATCGTCGTCGAGGTCGAGAGCGATGACACCGTCGTGTCCATCCAACGAATCGACAAGATTGATTGAGTCGGCAAGGACTTGTCGAGCGATGTAATCGTTGAAATCGGCCACAGCCTCAGCAATATTCTTTGCGCAGGCCATGCTAACCACAATGCGGTCGGTGATTTCAAAATTCTTGTCCTTGCGGATATTCTGCACGCGGTTAACGATTTCGCGTGCAATACCTTCGCGCTTCAGTTCATCGGTTACAGTGATATCGAGAGCCACAGTCACCTTGTTGTCGCTGGCAACAAGCCAACCGGGGATATCTTCGGAGATGATGTCGACGTCGGCCACCTCAACTACGGCTTCATTGCCGTCGATATTGAATGCAAACGAGCCGGTCTTCTCGAATTCGATGATATCTTTCTGGCTCATGGCAGCCACAGCTGCAGCCACCTGTTTCATGAGCTTTCCAAACTTAGGACCAAGTTTCTTGAAGTCTGGTTTCACTCTCTTCACCAGAATACCTTCGTCGTTAGAGACGAACTTAATGTTCTTGACGTTCACCTCGTTGAGAATAAGAGCGCTCATAGCCTCGATATCAGTTTTCTGCTTATCGTCGATAGCAGGAATCATGATTGAGCCGAGAGGCTGACGCACCTTAATGTTCTCCTTTCGACGGAGCGAGAGCACCATCGAGGTAATATCCTGAGCGAGGCCCATCTGCTCTTCGAGCTGCTTGTTGATAACTGATACGTCGGCTTCAGGGAAGTGTGCAAGGTGAACCGATTTCAAGTTGCCACGAGTAACCGAAGTCAGGTCGCGATAGAGCATATCGGCATAGAACGGAGCCACAGGAGCAATTAGCAGCGCAATGGTTTCGAGACATTGGTAAAGAGTCTGATAAGCCGAAAGTTTGTCGGCATTCATTTCGCCGCCCCAGAAACGCTTGCGGTTGAGGCGAACATACCAGTTGCTGAGGTTATCGCCTACGAAATCAGAGATAGCACGGGCAGCCTTTGTAGGCTCGTACTCGTCGAGATTCTTCGAGACCTCAATAATAAGCGAGTTGAGGAGCGAGATAATCCAGCGGTCGATTTCGGGACGTTCGTTAAACGGCACTTGCGGCATTGAATTGTCGAAGCCGTCGACATTGGCATAAAGGGCAAAGAAAGAATAGGTGTTGTAGAGGGTTCCGAAGAATTTGCGGCTAACCTCTTCTACACCATCGGTGTCGAACTTGAGGTTGTCCCAAGGCGAGGAGTTAGAAATCATATACCAACGCAGAGGGTCGGTGCCGTATTTATCGATAGCTCCAAATGGGTCGACAGCATTACCGAGACGCTTACTCATCTTGTTTCCATTCTTGTCGAGCACGAGGCCATTAGATATAACCGATTTATAGGCCACGCTGTCGAAAATCATTGTAGCAATGGCATGTAGTGTGAAGAACCAGCCACGAGTCTGGTCGACACCTTCGGCAATGAAGTCGGCAGGATAAACTGTACGGCAGTCGAGGGCCTCCTTGTTTTCGAATGGATAATGAATCTGAGCATAAGGCATTGCACCCGAATCGAACCAAACGTCGATAAGGTCGAGCTCGCGTCGCATAGGCTCGCCATTGTCGGCCACGAGGATGATATCGTCGACGTAAGGGCGGTGGAGGTCGATTTTATGATAGTTCTCCTTGGAGTAATCACCGGGGACAAATCCTTTGTCCTTCAACGGGTTTGAAGGCATCACACCAGCGGCAACAGATTTTTCAATTTCGTCGTAAAGTTCCTGGATACTACCAATGCACTTCTCGGCGCCCGATTCGCTGCGCCAGATAGGGAGCGGAGTACCCCAATAGCGGCTACGGCTGAGGTTCCAGTCGTTAAGATTCTCGAGCCATTTTCCGAAACGGCCTGTACCAGTGTGTTCCGGCTTCCAGTAGATGGTTTTATTGAGTTCCACCATACGGTCTTTGCAAGCGGTAGAACGGATAAACCAACTGTCGAGAGGATAGTAAAGCACCGGCTTGTCGGTACGCCAGCAGTGTGGATAGTTGTGTACATGCTTTTCAATGCGGAAAGCAGTACCTGCTTGTTTCATTTCCATGCAAAGCACCACATTGAGGTCCTCGGCCTTTGATGCAGCGGCTTCGTCGTACTTACCATTGACATTGAAACGAGGGTCGTAGGCATTTTTCACGAAATCGCCGGCATGAGCCGAATATAATTGAGTGTCGATGCAATTCTTAACGAAATCGTCGTCGAGGTCGTCGAGGTTCCAGTATTTACCGGAGAAATCGACCATAGGACGAGTCTCGCCCTTCTTGTTAATCATGAAGAGAGAGGGGATTCCGGCAGCCTTGGCCACGAAAGCGTCGTCGGCACCGAATGTAGGAGCTATATGCACAATGCCGGTACCGTCCTCGGTTGTTACATAGTCGCCAGGGATAACACGGAACCCGTTATCGTTGATTCGAATTTCGCCGTCAATCTTGTCGACTGGTTTCACCCAAGGGAACAGCTGTTGATACTTAATGCCAACGAGGTCGGCTCCAGTGAAATCGGCAATTACACGGTAAGGCACAACCTTGTCGCCATGCTTGTAATCGTCGAACGAAGCATTGTCGCCCTTAGGATTGAGATAAGCACCCATTCGAGCCTTTGCCATTATGCACACCATCTTGGCATCGGTGTAAGGGTTGAGTGTTTCCACTGCAACATACTCAATTTTTGGGCCTACGCACAGAGCGGTGTTCGAAGGCAATGTCCAAGGTGTAGTGGTCCAAGCCAGGATGGTAATGTTGTTGGCAAAATCGGGATTGGCAGCAGCCTTTATAGCCTGCAGCGCCTTGTTGTCGCTATCAACGACAGAGAAAACGGCGGTAACAGTAGTGTCCTTAACATCGCGGTAGCAGCCCGGCTGGTTAAGCTCGTGGGAGCTGAGGCCGGTTCCAGCAGCTGGAGAATAAGGCTGAATGGTGTATCCCTTGTAGAGGAGCCCCTTGTTGTAAAGTTGCTTCAAGAGCCACCAGAGGGTTTCGATATAGCTGTTCTCGTAGGTGATATAAGGGTTATCGGTGTCGACCCAATAACCCATTTTGTGAGTAAGGTCGCACCATTCCTTGGTGTATTTCATCACCTCTTTGCGGCAAGCAGCATTGTAATCGTCAACACTGATTTTCTTTCCAATATCTTCCTTGGTAATGCCAAGCGATTTCTCCACTCCGAGTTCAACAGGAAGGCCGTGGGTGTCCCAACCGGCTTTACGCATCACCTGATAACCGCGCATTGTTTTGTAACGGCACACGATGTCCTTGATGGTACGAGCCATCACGTGGTGGATACCCGGCATACCGTTTGCCGACGGTGGGCCTTCGAAAAACACGAACGATTTGCATCCCTCGCGTTCCTTTATACTTTGTGCAAAAACGTCTTCTTCATCCCATTTGCCGAGCATCTCCTTATTGATTGCCGACAAGTCGAACTTGTTATATTCTTGAAATTTACCGCTCATAAAATCAGTTGTTTTCTACTCTGAAAAAATTTTTCACAAAGATAGTTTAAAAGCGAATAAAATAAAACACTTTTTGGTGATAAAGTACGCAAAACTCATAATAGCGGACAAAAGGTTTGGATTCGACGATGGAATTATTATTTTTGCAAGGACAAACAAAGAATAACCTATTAAACGATTAACTATTATGAAGAAATTAATGATGATTGTAGCCGTAGCCGCATCGCTGGCCATGGTATCGGCATGTGGACAAAAGGCAACCGAGAGCGCTGAGAGCGCTGACGAAGTGACAAAGCAACTTCAGGAACTTGTGGAGAAGAACGATGCTCAGGGCATTGAGGAACTTCAGAAAGAGGCAGCAAAGGCTATTGAAGAACTTGAAGCTGCAGGCAAGGCTGAAGAAGCAGAAGCATATAAGTCGAAAATCAAGGAATTCGTAGAGACCAACAAAGAGAAGCTTCAGAGCATGAGCATTGCCGATATTGTAGAGGCAGCAAAGGATGTAGAAGGCACAGCAGAAGGCTTGGCTGAGGAAGGCGAAGCAGCAGTGAAAGCCGATGCAGAGCATGCCAAGGAAGAAGCCAAGGCAAAGGCCGAGGAGAAAGCCAACGAGGCAATTGACAAGGCAAGTGCCGATGTACAGCAGAAGCTTGACGAAGCAGCAGCCAAGGCTAAGGAAGACCTCAAGAACCGTCTGCAATCGAACAAATAACGTTATACAACCTAATAAATAAGAAACTCGCGCCAAATATCTTGGTGCGAGTTTCTTATTTATAGAGAATTACGGAAAATCAATAGTTACGGGCGAATACAACTCGCTGAGCCGAAGGACGGCCTGTTACCATGCATCGACCTGGGGTCTTGTCGCCGTCGAGAGGTATGCATCGGATAGTAGCTTTTGTTTCCTCCTTGATTTTCTCTTCGGTTTCGGGAGTGCCGTCCCAGTGAGCAAGAATGAAACCACCCTTTTCGATTTGCTCCTTGAATTCGTCATATGTTTCGACAGTTGTGGTCATCGATTCACGATGCTTGAGAGCCTTGTTGAAGATGTTAGTCTGGATTTCCTCGAGCAAGTTCTTGACATAGTTTTCAATGCCAGCAAACTCAACAGTCTGCTTCTCGAGAGTGTCGCGACGCATCACCTCGATAGTACCGTTCTCGATATCGCGGGCACCGAGAGCGAGACGAACGGGCACACCCTTAAGTTCGTAGTCGGCAAACTTGAATCCCGGGCGCTTGTTGTCGGCGTTGTCGTATTTGACGCTGACACCCATAGCACGGAGAGCATCAACCACAGGAGCCACCTTATCGTCGATAACCTTGAGCTGGTCGGCAGTTTTATAGATAGGAACGATAACCACTTGGATAGGAGCCAGATGAGGCGGGAGCACTAAGCCGTTGTCGTCGGAGTGAGTCATGATGAGGGCACCCATAAGGCGAGTGGAAACGCCCCAGGAAGTAGCCCAAACGTATTCCAGTTCGTTGTTTTTGTTAATGAACTTCACGTCGAAAGCCTTGGCAAAATTCTGTCCGAGGAAGTGAGAAGTACCCGACTGGAGGGCCTTTCCGTCCTGCATCATAGCCTCGATGGTGAAAGTCTCGATGGCACCGGCAAAACGTTCATTTGCCGATTTAACGCCCTTGATAACAGGCACAGCCATGTATTTTTCGGCGAAGTCGGCATACACTCCGAGCATCTTCTTAGCCTCTTCAATAGCCTCTTCAGAAGTGGCATGAGCAGTATGACCTTCCTGCCAAAGGAATTCGGCGGTGCGGAGGAACATACGGGTACGCATTTCCCAACGGAATACGTTGGCCCACTGGTTGCAAAGAATCGGGAGGTCGCGATACGACTTAATCCAGTTTTTATATGTGTTCCAGATGATTGTTTCGGATGTAGGACGAATAATAAGTTCCTCTTCGAGGCGAGCTTCGGGATCGACAACCACGCCATTGCCGTTAGGGTCGTTTTTCAGACGATAATGAGTAACTACAGCGCATTCCTTTGCAAAGCCTTCAACGTGGTCGGCTTCGCGGCTGAGGAACGATTTAGGGATCAGGAGTGGGAAATAAGCGTTAACGTGGCCAGTGGCCTTAAACATATCGTCGAGCTGACGCTGCATTTTCTCCCAGATAGCGTAACCATAAGGTTTGATGACCATACACCCACGCACGGCAGACTGCTCGGCCAAATCGGCTTTAACCACGAGTTCGTTGTACCATTGCGAATAGTTTTCTGAGCGCTTGGTCAGGTTTTTAAGTTCAATTGCCATTATAAATATTTAATTATTGTATTATATACGAACCGAAAAAAATACAGAATGCAAAAATAGTAAATAAATGGATATGAGCCGTTATAAGCGAAGATTATTCTTTTTCGCAGCGTCAATCATAGCCGTTCCGGGCACGAGATAAACTTCAAGACGACGATTGAGCGCACGGTGCGAAATAGAGTTGTTGTCGGTGATAGGATTCTTATCGCCTACCGCATAGGGGACCACGTAATCGGTGTTTGCGCCATGAGCATCGAACCAGTTCATGACGGCTTGCACGCGCACCTTAGTGAGCGATAGCTTATAGTTGTCGGATCCGGTGTTGTCGCTGTTCATCACCAAGATAGTGCGATAGAAATCGGGCGATTCCATAAGCTTGACAAACGGGGATAGCCTTTGGTCGGCAAGGCGAATCATTGCGCTGTCAGAAGCGACAAACAGGTCGGTAGCGGGGATTGAAATAATTACAATCTCACCGTTACGCATCACCTCGGTCTTATAGCCTTTCTTTTTAAAGGCAAGGGCCTGCTTTTTCTGGTAATCCCTGATTTTATCGGCTTGCTTACCGGTCTTCAGCGCATTGAGGTTCTCGTCTAAGGTCATCTCGTAGAGCTGTTCAGGCAAATTATCCGCTTTTTTGGGCTCCTTTGATTCCTTGGAAGAAGATAAAAGGCCCTTAAACGGATTCTTAGCCGAGGCATGAGCACCGGAGAACAAAATAGCGACAATAGTACAAACAGCGAGCGAAAAATTCAGCAATCTCATAATCATCAGCGATTAATACATTCCGAGCGACTCTTCGTAATCGAGCTCACCGAGGACAATTGACTGGACATCGTCGGGGTCGACCACGTTGTCGGGGTCCTTACGAAGTTGTTTCTTTACGAAGGAGATTAAATCGTCGACATCAATGTTTTCTTCGTCGTCGACACCGGCATCGATGTCGAAAAATCCATTCTTGTCGTAATACTCGAATATTATGTCGATGACAAGGAGGATATCGTCGTCGGCATATTTTTCCTTTATGTCGATGGGCAGATAATTGACGATGTGCTTGATGGCTTCGTTTTCGTCGTATTCCTTAAGTTCTAACTCTTCGTTCATAATATGATTACTTAAATGGGTTTATGAAATAATGTTTGAGTTGTTCAGATTAATTATTCCCTCGGGCAGATTCATGACAATTCGGTGTGAGTGGTCGTCGATTTCATGTATGAATTCATCGGCAATTGGCACAAGCACCTGGCTGCCATCGGAGGACTCGACGATGAACAGGAAATTCTCGGTGGAATCGTCGATATCAACAATTTCGCCGATAACACCGTGTGAAGTGTCGGCCATTGTGTAACCAATGAATGAGAATGCATCGGCTTCAGAATCATCGGCATCGGGGTCGTCGGTGGCGATGTCGGATTTCAAGGCGAAAATCGTCTTTCCGGTGAAGTGTCTTACCTGGGCATCGGAGTCGATTCCATCGAATTTCACCAGTGCGACGGCGGTGCTTTTGGGGCGTGCCGATTCGATGAAAAATGGCACGAAAATGCCGTCTTCATCGACAATAATGCACGAGAGAAGTTCGATTTCATCGAAATCGCAAAGGAATGAGGCAGAGATTTCGCCTTGTATTCCGTGCGGTTTGTTGAAAGTGCCAATTTCGGTTATTTCAGCCCTGGTTATCATGAGAATCTGCGGCAGGTTTATTATTTTTTCTTTTTCTTTTTAGGCTGAGGCTGCGGAGCAGGAGCCTCCTTAAAGACTCTCAACTTGTAGGTAGCCGGATCGAGATTGATTTTGCCGTGCGAATATCGGTAAAGGTCCTTCAGGATTTTCTCGTCCTCGACCCCCTCTTTCGAGATTGCAAACATCTGTTTCTTCATATGATGAGCGATGAGCGAGATAAGCGCATCCTTTTCCTCACCATCGGGATAGTCGGAGGCCCGTTCAATCATTTTCTCGATAATCTTGCCGTAGTGACGATATCGGATAGGCTCGAGCTTATAGTAAACCACGTCGGGCTTCGACTGGAGTTCTTCCTTGTGGACGATTTCGTAAGGGAAATCGATGTCGAGTTTGAAATCGCTCATAATTGCGAGATGGTCCCAAAATTTGCGCTTAGCATCTTCGTCGTCGTGGTCTTGCGGAAACATGTTCTGCATGATGCTGACGATTGTATACGCGCATTTTGTGCGTTCGTCGCGGTCGGGAATAGCAACGCAATGGTCGACCATCTGCTGGATGTTACGGCCGTACTCCGGCAGGATTAGGCTTTTGAGCTGAGTATTGTAGTCTAACATTTCGATAAATTAATCAGTTAACAAAAAACGGAGATGTATCAGAACACCTTGTTGCGAGGCTTTGTTGCCTGAAACTCCTTGAGATACTTTGGTGTGGAGTAAGCCACATCAATGAAATCGGCATTGCGGAAAGCCAGCTCGGAAAGGGCGAGCATATCGACAGCCACCGGCTTTACTCCCGGGATGAAATGGATGTTGGGCCCGGTGATAACCTTAGATGCCTTGTCGGCGCCGTTACCGAGAAGAATGATGTTTCTTTCGGGAGTTATATAATCGGCAAACGAATTCTCGTCGAGGATAACCGGCATAGGGGTCATCACCTCGTTGAGGGCCAAATCGTAAACGCCGGCAAACACTTCCATACGGCGTGCATCAATCATTGGGATGAAGAGCGAGGACTCATCAACGTAACGGCTGAACATAGCCGACACACAGAGCAGCTTGAGGGTGTCGACACCAATCAACGGGACACCAAGGCCGAAAGCCAGGCCTTTAGCCTCGGAGAGGCCAATTCGCAGACCGGTGTAGGAACCCGGGCCGAGACTCACAGCCACCGCATCGATTTTAATGTCGCGCGAAGTGGAGTATTGCAGAATGTCGGCAATAAACGGGCTGAGCAATTTGGCGTGGTTCTGCCCCGAATAGTCCTCACGATGCTCAATCACAGTGCCTTGCGATGTGAGAGCAACCGAGCAAACTTCGGTAGATGTGTCAATATTTATGATATTTGCCATCTTCGCTATAATTTCAAAGTACAAAAGTACTAATTTTTTCGGCTTTTGATGCCGTAACTAAGAAATAAGCAATTAAATTTGCATAAAAAAACTGACTTTTATGATTTTATCAATGACAGGATTTGGTAAAGCGGTGGTCACTTACAAGGAAAAGAAGATTACAGCTGAAATCAAATCGCTAAACAGCAAACAATTAGATTTATCAGTAAAGCTACCATTCGTGTATAGGGAGAAGGAACTCGAGCTTCGCAACCTGGTGTCGAGCGAACTGGTGCGCGGAAAAGTTGACTTATATATAACGTCGGAAAGCAACAGCGGGGCTGAGCCAATCGACATAAACCTGACGATGCTGAAAGAATACAAGGAAAAGCTGGAGCAGGTGTCGGAAGAGCTGTCGATACCGAAGCCCGACGATTGGTATGCTACCTTAATGCGACTGCCCAATGTGTTCAAGACCGAAAGCGACGACAACATTGAGGAATCGGAATACGAGGCACTCTTTGCCGCAGTAAACGAAGCCATCGGCAAACTGAAGGAATTCCGGCGTCAGGAAGGTGTACGCCTTGACGAGTTCTTCACATCGCGAATAATGAACATCAAGGCACTTCTTGAAGAGATAGAACCATACGAACGCGAACGTGTGCCGATGATAAAGGCCAAGATTGAGGATGCACTAAACAAGCTCGACAACACCGACTACGACCGCAACCGCTTTGAGCAGGAGATGATATTCTACATCGAGAAACTCGATGTTAACGAAGAGAAACAACGTCTGGGCAATCACCTGAACTATTTTCTCGACACTCTCAGCCACGGCGAAGGCCAAGGAAAGAAACTTGGCTTCATAAGCCAGGAAATAGGGCGCGAGATAAACACTCTGGGCTCGAAATCGAACCACTCAGAGATGCAAAAGATAGTGGTGAAGATGAAAGACGAGCTTGAACAGATTAAAGAACAGGTTCTTAACGCACTATAACACAGTAAGGAGCATATCATGAAACGCGGACACCTGATAATAGTATCGGCCCCATCGGGGAGCGGCAAATCGACCATCATAAACGAGATAATCAAGGACGAGAGCCTTCGGCTGCAGTTTTCGATATCGGCAACCAACCGGCCACCACGCCGCGGCGAGGCCGACGGTGTCAACTATTATTTTCTGAGCACCGAACAGTTCAAGGCCGCAATAGAGAACGACGAACTGATAGAATACGAAGAAGTGTATCCCGGCCGCTACTACGGCACTCTGCGTAAGGAGATAGAGCGCATATGCGGCAACGGCAACAACGCCATACTTGACATCGACGTTAAAGGAGCTGTGAATGTGATGAAGCAGTTCGGAGCCGATGCCACATCGATATTCATAAAGCCGCCAAGCATCGATGCATTGCGCCACCGGCTGCTGTCGCGCGGCACCGAGGAGGTTGAAGCCATCAACCAGCGCGTGAGTAAGGCCGAGTATGAGCTGTCGTTTGCCGACAGGTTTGCGCATGTGGTGGTAAACGATGTGCTTCGCACAGCAATCGATGAGGTGCACGCCATCATAAAGGAATGCATTGAGAAATAATATAGTGATGACAAAACCGGCAACCACAGTTGGGATATTCGGAGGGTCGTTCAACCCTATCCACAGCGGCCACGCCATATTGGCCAACTACATTATCCAATATGGAGGTCTCGACCAGGTGTGGTTTATGGTATCAGCCCAAAATCCGCTTAAAGCAGTTTCAGGGTATGCCGACGACAATCACAGGCTGCAGATGGCGCAGATGGTGGCAAGGCGCAACCGCAGTTTCCGCGCATCAGACTTGGAGATGCATATGCCGAGGCCATCATACACTATCGACACGCTTGGCACACTCCGGGAAAAATATGCCGAGTGCCGATTCGTACTGATTATCGGTGCCGACAACTGGCAGATATTCGACAAATGGCGCGATTACCGTAAGATAATCGACGAATACGGGGTGGTAATATATCCCCGGATGGGATATGAGATTGACGAAACAAGCCTTCCGGCCAATGTACGATATCTGCGCGATGCTCCGGTGGTGGAGATTTCGTCGACATTCATTCGCCAGGCCATCGGCCGTGGTGACAACATGGAATTCTTTATGCCCGACGATGTATACGGCTACATCAAGGAGCACCATCTATATGAACAATAACCAATCAAAAGCATATGGACAATACATCGAAAATAAGCCCAAACAGCATAGCCTTCATTGGTTTAGCCAACGAGTACTGCACCACACTTGCCAATGCCCAGCAATATGAGCAGGCCGAATTTGTGGATTCGATGCTGAAACTACTGCCACGGATTTACATCAGCGCAACCGACATATCAATAGGGAATGAGCCTGAGGCATACATCGAGCCATATCTCGACGAGGACTATTACGAGAGCGTACGCCACCATGTGGAAATGGTAATGGGCCCCGACGACATATATCTCGAAGTGTTTGAAGCCGATATGAAATATTCCGACACCCCGATAAGCGCCAGCATTGCAGAAGGGCTTACCGATATATTCCAGGACTTGTTCAACTTTGTGAACAATGTAAAGGATGCACCACAGGAGCAGATAAGCGACTATGTGGCTGTGTGCAAGGAGAACTTCGAAACATTTTGGGGCCAACGGCTATGCAATGTCATGAAGGCACTCCACGATATCAAGTATAACCACGACAACAGGATATAGACATGGAAATAAAGGAATCAGGACAATCACTTGCGGAGTTTCTCGACGAGAGCCCGTGCAATTTTCTTGCAACCCAAAGCATAGCCAAACGACTGGAAGCCGCAGGTTACCAACGCCTAAGCCAACGAGACAAATGGGCAGTGAAGCCAGGTGACCGCTTTTATGTCACCAAGAACGATTCGGCGATATTCGCCTTTAACATAGGTAAAAACGCTATTGCTGACGAAGGTTTCCGAATCATCACAGCGCACACCGACTCGCCAGGATTCCGCATCAAGCCTCACGCCGAGATTACCGGCGAAGGTGGTGTGGTGAAGCTGAACACCGAGGTGTATGGCGGTCCGATACTCTACACATGGTTTGACCGTCCACTGTCGGTAGCCGGGCGTGTGCTTCTTCGCGGAACGTCGGCACTTAAGCCCGACAGCCGCATAGTTGACGTAAAGAGTCCGATAATGGTGATACCGCATCTGCCTATTCATTTCAACCGCTCGGTCAACGAAGGCAATCCACTGTCGAAACAGGCCGACATGCTGCCAATCCTGGGCATCATCACCGACGAGGCCCAACGAGGCAATATGCTCATCGGCATTGTTGCCAAAGAACTGGGAGTGAACGTGGGCGACATTATCGATTTCGACCTGCTGCTCTACCCCACCCAGAAAGCCCAGCTTGTGGGAGCCAACGAAGAATTTATATGTAGCGGACGAATCGACGACCTGAGTATGGCACATGCCGGATTGATGGCACTCATTGCATCGGACAGCGACGATAGCTCGACCAAGGTTCTGGCAGTGTTCGACAACGAAGAGACAGGCAGCGGCACCAAGCAGGGAGCCGGTTCACCAGTCCTGAGCAATATGCTTGAACGCATCAGCGAATGTCTGGGAAACGACCGAGAAGGGTTCTACCGCGCCATTGCCAATTCGTTTATGGTATCGGCCGACAATGGCCATGCCTTCCATCCAAACTACGCATCGAAGTTCGACCCTACCAACCATCCGGTAATGGGAGGCGGCCCGATAATTAAGATAAACGCCAACTGCAAATATATGACCGATGCCCACAGTTCGGCAGTGTTTGCCGAGATATGCAGGGAGGCCGGTGTGCCGGTGCAGTATTTCGTCAACCATTCCGACATAGCCGGAGGCTCTACACTTGGCAACATACTGACATCGCAAATCGACATCACCGGGGTTGATGTGGGCAATCCTATCTGGGCAATGCACTCATGCTGCGAGACAGGTGCAGTGATTGACCAATACTACATGATTAAGGCATTTACAACATTCTATCGCCAATAATGCCAAGTGATTCACAATAAAAAAAGAGGCCTTTGCGGCCTCTTTTTTTATTGTGGCTATGTTGCATTAAAGCTTTGTAAGTGTGAGTTTGTCGACAGCCGGGAGTTGAGTTGTTGGGTTGCCAACAGTAACCACATTGTCGCCGGCATTCAGCTTAGCCTCAAGGGAAACCTTGGCAACGCCATCGACAACAGCAGCCGTAAGTTTCGACTTTTCGCCGTTTACATCAACATCGAGTTCCACCGAATCCACATCATCAGCAATCAAAGCAATCTCAAGAGAGTATTTGCCACCATTATCAGAATGGACATTCTTCCATTGGAGATAGTTGGTATCAGAGCCGCCGGCATTCATGGCCACAGCGCAGCCCGAAGCCTTTTCGTTCTCCACATATTTCACGCCGGAATCCTTAATGGCAGTGAAATCGGGGCAATAAGCCCATTCAGCCTCATAAAGCGAAGCTTCGACACGCTTACCGCTCACCATAAGGATTTTTGCGCTATGGGCTGGAATAGTCATATCGATTTTATCCATAGAGCCAAGGTCCTCGTTGCGATTAACGTCGCGCACTGCGAGAGCGCCTTCGAAATTGAGTATGGAAGGTTCAACCACGAAGTTGGCAGCCGAATCGGATGGATTGTAAAGAGCCACAGCTCGTTTATCGCCATAGCGTGAAATCACGTCCTTGGTCAGCACGTAAGTTTCAGCATTGTGCTGAACCACATATGCCTGAAGGCCCAGCGGGTCTTGGTTGATTGCAATGAGTTCCTTGTTGGTGATTATCTTCATTGTCTCCTCGGGGATATAGGCCATGTCGCAGCCAAGCAACAGCGGGCTGCTCATAATACACCAAATGCCGAAATGAGCCTCTTCCTCGATGTAAGAAAGGCCGAGACCTTCTTCCCAGAATGGTGATGGCTTAATGTTATAGCCCACAGCAAGCATATCCAAATCGTTGTAATGGCCATCGCCGGCATAAGCCGAGAGATACAGGTTCTTGAAGACGATTTTCCTGATTGATTTCCACACAGGACGGATGTCTTCCGACATACGCCACGATTCGCCGATGTTCTTCACCCAAGTACCAGGATATGCCCAACGGCATACGTTGATACGAATAGGTTTATTGGCCACACTGTCGATAACGGTTCTGATGCGCGAATAACGTTCGCACTCGTCGAGGTTAAGGTTTCGGCCACCGCAATAGTCGAGTTTGATGAAATCGAAATCCCATTGATTGAAGTATCGCTCGGCATCCTGGATATCGTGTCCGTAGAGGCCCGCTCCGAGACCGTTCTTGTCGTGGTTGTAGCTCGAGCCGCAGGTATTATCGCCGGCATCGGAATAAATACCCGCCTTGAGTCCGAGTGAGTGGATGTGGTCGACTATAGCACGCATACCATCAACACCCGAAGGGAAACGCTCGGGGTGCGGCACCATGTATCCGGCACTATCGCGATAACCGAAGAATCCGTCGTCGATGTTAATGTAGGCATAACCAACATCCTTCAAACCGTTTTGCGCCATAAGGTCGGCCTGATGCATGATAATAGAATCAGAGATGTCGACCATATATGCATTCCAAGAACTCCATCCCATCAATGGAGGCTGCACAGGCTGAGGCTCTTCGGCCACCTTAGTGCTTTGGCACGACAAAAGGGCAGCAGCAGCCAACGAAGCTGTGGCAAATCCATAAAGCAATTGTTTCATATAAGGTAAAATGTTTGGGTTAATTATGCGAATTTACAAAAATCAATTGGAATAGAAAAAACAAAATTGGACAGTTTATGGCCACAAAGGCAAGAAATGAATAAAATTATTTAATTTTGCCGAAAAAACAGAGCAAAATGGAACGACAAGAGGAAGAGAGCCATCCGTTTACGCCATATATACCCGAAGGAGCACAGATATTGATGCTGGGCACGTTTCCGCCTAAGAGCGACAAATGGTCGATGCCATTTTACTATCCAAACTGGATTAACGACATGTGGCGCATAATGGGCCATATATTCTACTGCGACCGCAACCATTTCTGCATTGAAGCAGCCAAGAGTTTCAAACTTGATGAAATCAAGGCATTTCTTAACGAGCGAGGCATCGGGCTTTATGACACCGGCAGCCGTGTGATAAGGCTGAAGGGCAATGCATCGGACAAATATCTGGAGATAAGCCAAAGCATCGACCTGAACAGTTTTCTGGAGCGCTACCCCACTCTACATGCAGTTGTAACCACCGGCGAGAAAGCCGCAAGTGTGGTATCGGCACTTACCGGCACCGAACTGCCACCGATGGGAGGCAGAGCAAGCTTTATGTTCGGCGGACGCACTGTAACCCATTACCGGATGCCGTCGAGCTCACGCGCATATCCCATGAAGCTGGAACGCAAAGCCGAATACTATCGACAAATGTTCGTAGCCACGGGAGTGATATGATTGAGCAATATGTAGTATTGTCAATTATTATTGCTACTTTTGCAAAAGAAAGCATTGGCTCATTCCAAAAGCTCACAAATACAAGATATGGATGTACTGACAATATTCGAATGGTTCCAGGCAAACCTGAACTACGCGACAATAACACTTTTGATGGCAATCGAGAGCTCGTTTATCCCGTTTCCGTCAGAGGTAGTGGTTCCACCGGCCGCCTACTTTGCGATGCACAACAACAATTTGAACATCTATCTGGTAGTAGTTTTTGCCACCATCGGAGCATTGATAGGAGCATCGATTAACTATGCGCTGGCCTATTGGATTGGGCGTCCGATAGTTTACCGCTTTGCCAACAGCCGCATTGGGCATATGTGTCTGATCGACCAGGCTAAAGTTGAAAAAGCCGAAGCCTACTTCGACCGTCACGGAGCCTTCTCAACCTTTATCGGGCGGCTTATTCCGGCAGTGCGTCAGCTGATATCGATACCGGCAGGGCTTGCACGGATGCATTTCGGTAAATTCATACTCTACACATCGCTTGGTGCTATGCTGTGGAACATTGTGCTGGCAATGCTTGGCTACTGGCTGAGCCTGTTTGTGGCACAGGACGAACTGATGAATCAGATTGAGCACTATAACCATTATCTGTCGATAGCCGGCTACTGCATAGCCGCGGCAATAGTGTTGTTTATAGTATATCAAGGAATAAAGAAGAAATAACGAAGAAATAA
>JAEDFO010000085.1 GCA_016292745.1 Muribaculaceae bacterium
GCACCGCGTACCGGACTATCGTCCGACATCTCGCTATTTGCTGACGCACGAATATTTTTCGCTATATTTGTCATCGGTTTTTATACCGGATTATTTATTAACCTCAAACTTCAATAAACACAGTAACCGAAGAAATGACTCATATCGTGGTATATTGCTCATCGGCATCGGGGCTCGATGCCCGATACACCGACACCGCCGTGGCCACCGGCCGCATTATCGGCTCAACGGGCTGCGCCTTGCTGTATGGCGGAGTCAATGCCGGAATGATGCACATAACAGCCCAAAGCGCGGCCGACAACGGCGCAGCCGAGATTATCGGGGTAATACCCGAAGTGTTTGCCCACCGTGCCGACCCGCTGCTCACCGTGAGCAAGCTCACCCGCGACCTTGCCGAGCGCAAGCAGGTGATGATCGACGACGGCGACATTTTCGTGGTGCTGCCGGGCGGAATCGGCACCATCGACGAGTGGATTAGCACCCTGTCGCACTTCAAGGTGGTTCGCGAACAGCATCGCCACATTGTGGTGGTGAACATCGACGGTGCTTTCGACGCCCAGCTGAGCCAGCTCGCCATCACCGCCGATTCGGTGTTTACTGCCTCGAGCGACTACATGAACCGCATGAGTGTGGTGACCGATATCGACCAACTCGAAAAAGTATTAACCGAACGCATTCACAGTTATGAAAAAGAGTAACGTATACACCATGACCGGCGATGCCGGAACCACATCGCTCGTTGGCGGACAGCGAGTGAGCAAGGCCGACGTGCGCCTGGAATCGTACGGAACCATCGACGAGCTCAACTCGTTCATCGGGCTGCTCGCCTCACAGCCAGGCCTGCCGGCCGATGTGACCGATACACTGCACTTCGTGCAGAACAAACTGTTCAATGTAGGCGCCTATCTGGCCACTGACAATTCCGACACCGGCAACATGACAGTGTCGGGCCTGGGCGATGCCGACATAAAACGCATAGAGCACACCATCGACCTGCTCGACAGCCAAGTGCCGCCGCTGTGCCGGTTTCTGCTGCCGGGAGGATGCCAGGCCGCCTCACAGGCCCACGTGTGCCGCAGCGTGGCTCGCCGCGCCGAACGCCGCATTATAGCCCTGGCGCAGAGCGCACAAGTGTCGGCCACCGTGGTGGCTTTCGTCAACCGCCTGAGCGATTACTTCTTCGTATTGGCACGTTTTTTGAATGCTTCAGCTGGTGCCGATGAAATTTTCTGGCAAAAAGATTGATTATAATAAAATATAGCGTATTTTTGCGCAAAAATTGAATTTACTCTAATCTTAATAGAATTATGTACTGGACACTTGAATTAGCTTCAAAACTTGAAGACGCTCCTTGGCCTGCTACTAAAGAGGAACTTATCGATTATGCGATGCGCTCGGGAGCACCGCTCGAAGTGATTGAGAACTTACAGGAAATGGAAGACGAAGGCGATACCTATGAATGTATAGAGGACATCTGGCCCGACTATCCCAGCAAAGAAGACTTCTTCTTCAACGAAGAAGAATATTAACAGCCTTTATTTAGGTTAAATAACTGAATATCAGCGCGATGAACAATGAGAATTTGTTTGTCGCGCTGGTGTTTTATGGGCTTAAATGGCGTGGTTTAGTAGCTGCGTACTATCTTCAACTCATTACATGATATATTCTTTGATGCATAAACTGATAATACCGAAATATTATCTTTTGTATTATCTTCCGTCGCCGGTAGGGTTCTTGTAATGGAGTCGTTGAGGTTGACCGATTGCTGCCATCGACGTGGCAAGCAGCACAGCTAAAGAAAGAATTATTCGGTTAATCATGGGGATATATATGAATATATGGTTGTAGAATATTGCGCATCCAAAGATGCTCAGCACAATCATTCCGGCTTATCGGCCGTAGCCGCATTTGTGTCGACGCGGATGGTCTCAAGCTTGTTGGCGCTCTTCTTCACGATGGTAAACAGCATTCCATCAATAGTAAAAGTCTGCCCGGTCTCGGGAATCTCCTCAAGGTTATACAAGATGTAACCGGCAAGAGTTTGATACTCCTCATCCTCAGGTATGTCGAGGTGATACTGGTCGTTGATATAGTCGATTTCGGCTCGACCGGCAAAGTCGTACACCCCGTCGGCTACCTTTCGGGCCATAATGCGTTTTCGGTCGTGTTCGTCCTCGATGTCGCCGAAAATTTCCTCCACAAGGTCCTCAAGGGTCACCATACCGGCAGTTCCACCAAATTCGTCGACCACCACCGCCACGCTCTTCTTCTCGTTCATGAGCGAACGCATCATCTTGTTGGCAAGCATGGTTTCCGGGGCAAAGAGCACCGATTTGATGTGCTGTTTCCAATCGGTATCCTTATGGAAAAGTTCGCTCACGTGGATATAACCCACCACATCGTCGATATCGTCGCGATAGACGATAATCTTGGACAATCCTGTTTCGCAAAACAGGCGAACCAGACGTTCGTTAGTGGCCTTATCGATAGGCACCGCCACAATCTCGTTGCGCGGCACCATGCAGTCGCGCAGATGTGTGCTGCTGAAGTCGAGCGCATTCTGGAATATCTTCACCTCGTTTTCAATCTGGTTGTTCTCGTCCTCGTTTCGGTCGATGCTCTCTTGTAGATATGCATCGAGTTCGCCAATTGTGAGGCCCTTGCTCTGCTTCGCCTCGGCTTTCACTCCCACCAGGCGCATGCAGGTTGACGACATGAGCGAGGCGAACCACGACACGGGATAAAGCAAGAAATAGAATATGAGCAACAAGGGCGAACCGTGCCGCATCGAGGTATTCGGATTGGTTCGGAAAGCCATCTTCGGGATGAACTCGCCTGCAATCAAGATTACCACGGTCGAGATTATTGTTTGCGACAGCAGTACCACGGCATCGTTGTCGGTAAAAAGCTGAATCACCGGTTCGAAGAGCATAGCGAAAGCCATACTGTAAACCACCAGCACAACGTTGTTTCCCACCAGGAGAGTGGAAATCACCATATCGGTGTGGGAATAGAACACATTCAGGATGCGGTTGATGAGGCCACGCTTGTTGGCATCGATGCTGGCACGCACACGATTGGAGCTCACAAATGCAATCTCCATTCCTGAGAAAAACGCCGAAAGCATAATGGCGATGAGAGTGATAATTATTGCAGCCGAGGTGCTCATTGATTTATTATTTTTTTTGCGGCTTTACGGTGTCGGCCGGCAACGAATCGCGGTTCTTGCCTCGGAATTCCTCCACCGGGAAAATGCCCATAGGACGTTCAAGTTCATATATTGTCATCCGTTCGTTAGAGCGGAAACCGTATCCTTCGAGAATCCGGTTGGCACGCTCGATGTGGATAAACGAGTCGGAGCGCACTTCCTGGTTGCGCTGGTCCCAGAAAATCTGCTGGGTAAGTATTCGCTCGTTGTTCACGTTGAGAATTGTCACGTGACCGTCGAGGCGCCACAGCTGGTCGGCCTTGAAATACGTTGCCGAATCGGCCTTTATCGAAGCCTCAACATTGAACAGCGAGTCGAACTTCTCCAGAAACAGCCCTTCGGGGAATTTCCAGAAAGGTTTCTCGGCCTCCTGGTATATGGTCCAGAGTTTTGCAGTTATTCGATACTGAGTGATACCCGAATCGCTTATAAGAGTCTTGACGTCGCGCGAAATCACCGTTGGAGTGGTTTCGGGGTCGACGTCAATCTTTACATAGCTCTTTGGCTCCTCCTTGCAACCAACAACTGCAAGGAACAGAATACACAGAAGTAATATGTCGCGCAGACGATACACTATAAATATCGGCCGTTACGCCAACGTGTGCCGTAACGGAGTTACTGAATCTTGTTCTTCCAGAACCACATTTCGTTGAAATTGATTCCGAGCGTTATGTTGAAATAGTTTTCAGTTACCAGTTGCTGAGGCGACGATGAGCGGTGCTTGTATTCGAAGCCAATGTTAACCAAAGTCTTCGAACCGGGAGCCGGGAGGCCGAAACCGGCCGACAGACCGTATTCGCGCACGTTGTTGCCACCGAGGGTAATATAGTCGTGAGTGTAGTATCCACCAATACGGTAAGTGATACGGCGAGCCCAGCTGCCTCGTGGATTAGCCTGGAACGACATACCACCGGCTGCTTTCCAGCGCGTATCGAAGTCGCAACCTTCAAATCCTTCTACGCCGCGATATTTTGCCTTTTTCCAGTCTTGGTAAGTAAAGTCGAACTCAGTGGTCCAACGGTTGTCGTAGGTGTAAGCCAAACCCACGCCCCAACGAGCCGGGATGCTGTATACGCCCTTGAGTGAGTGATAGTCGACAGTGTCGGGGACGCTTGTGTTGTCGACATCGTAATATACGCCCCACGAATGGCCATGCATCGACTTGCCGGGGGCGAATGTTACGCCCAGTGTGAGTTTGTGTCGACGTCCCATACGAAGGTCGTACTGCACACCGAAGTCAAGATGATAGTCGCGCACCTGGATTACACGTTCAAACAGAGTTGTGTTGCCAAGTTCGGTGATGGCATAAATGTCGTTTACGGTAGTACCCCACTGGTAAGCCACATTGGCACCCACCGAGAAGCCCTTGAACGGACGCACACCCACACCGGCATACAGCTGGCTGATGCCGCCGTATCCCGAATGGCTGTCGGTGCCGTGAACCACCTCTGAGCCAAACGAATAACCAACCGATGTGAACGGAATGACGCCCACGCTTGCGCCGATGAAACTGCAGATTGGGAACTGCATGGTTACATAGTCAAGACCGCCTCCGGTTTTCTTCGCTGTGTTGCCGTTTTCCTTGGCATTGAGATTGGTAAGGCTCACGCCAAAGTCCCACAGGAAGGTGAGCGAGTCCATTGCTGCATACGAAGCCGGGTTCATCACGTTAATCTGACGGCTGTTGTTCATTGCATATCCCACACCGCCCATAGCGCGCTGTGCGCTCGATGCGTTATCGCTCAACATACCGTAACCGTACGACGAATATGGCGATTGTTGCGACCCTTGTGCCGATGCCGAAACTACGGCCAATGCACACAAGAATAGAATTGTTAGTCTGCTAAATATTCTCATCTATTGTACTTTAATATTCTGATAAGTCCTTTTGCAAGTAGATTTTCGTCTACAAAGATGCTACTTTTCAGCCGATTTGCCAAAAAAATAGCGTCGCCGCCTGTTAGATATACGTCTAAAACGCCAAATTTGTCGGCAACAGCTGAAATAAAACCGTCGATTTCGGCCACAATGCCATTAACCACACCCGAGCGGATGGCAGTAATGGTGTCGTAACCGGCAATTGGAGTGTCGCCGGCGGCTTCAACCAGCGGCAGGCGCTGGGTGAAGTGGTTCAAGGCCCGCAGGCGCATCGAGATGCCCGGCGATATGTTTCCGCCCATAAACCGTCCGTCACAGTCCACCACATCGAGGGTTAGTGCTGTGCCGGCATCAATCACCACGGCAGCATGGCCCGAGCCGGGGGTGTATGCCCCCACTGCAGCGGCAATACGGTCGCGCCCGAGGCTTTCAGGAGTGGCATAGGCAATGGTGATGGGCATCGGAGTGGTATGGCTCAGCACAACGGTATCAGGCCATCGGCATTTAAGTGCCTCGATGGCAGCGGCATCGTCGCTCCTGACTGTGGAAACTATGCATCCGTCGACTCCCGACGGGCACAGCGAATCGATATCGGCATCAGCCAGACAGGCAAAGCGATGGCAACCGACAATTTCGCCGTCGGCCGCTAAATACACCTTCACCGAAGTGTTTCCCGAATCTATTGCCAATTGATATGCCATAAACATTGCAAAATTAGCAATATAATGCCAATCACATTGCATTGAGCCTCAGTATATACCCAAAATATAACATAATTTTCGATTATTCCACATAATATGGCAATTCAGCCGCCTGACAATCAACGGCAAA
>JAEDFO010000032.1 GCA_016292745.1 Muribaculaceae bacterium
AAGACCTACGTCAGCGTCAACGAGGCTCTACGGCCTGCATCAGGGCATCTATGGTGGCTGACACTCGTTCGGGAGTGGTTTGCATAACGATTGATTCATCGGCTCCAGGCGCACCCATGGCCACTGAGGTGTCGGGGAGCCATTGCATACGGCTTTTCAGAGGTTCGCGGGCCGAGAAGTGGAATTCTCTGACATTAGTGGCTTGAGCAAGAGCTGCAATGTTGGTTTCGTTCACTCCGCAGCCGGCCATAATGGCAATGTTTCCGTTGGCACGCTCCACAAGGCTTGCAATGAGCTGTGCGCCTTGAGGTGCGGTGGGTTGCTGCCCGGAGGTGAGGATTCGAGCCACACCGAGGTCGATTAGCTGGCTAAGAGCAGTGAAAGGATGTCGGCAACGGTCGAAAGCGCGGTGAAACGTCACCGGAAGACCATCGGCGGCATCAATCAGGCGTTTGGTGGCAGCAATGTCGATGTCGGCATCGGCATTCAGGCACCCCACTACAATTCCGTCGGCGCCAAGATGTCGGGCAACGGCAATATCGCGCTCCATGGTGCGCAGTTCAATGTCGGAATAGAGGAAATCGCCGCCACGCGGGCGGATAATAACGTTTAGGGCAATGCTAATCGACTCGCGCGCCATGGCAATCGCGCCGGCCGACGGTGTGGTACCGCCTTCAGGGATGGCGGCACATAGCTCCACCCGGTTGGCACCACCTTGCTGGGCGGCAATGCAGCTTGCCACACTGTTGGCACACACTTCGAAGGTGTAATAATGGCTGTTGTTCATACTGTTTGGAGGTATGCTTTGCGGTTAAGTTTGCCGTTGAAAGTGCGCAGTAGCTGCGAAGCCAGTTCGTAGCGCATAGGCACCTTGTGGCGCTCGATTTTCGAGGCGATGAAGCGAGCGAGTGCACGCTGGTCGAGCGAGGCACCCTGACGCATCACCACGATTAGTTTCAGCGCATTGCCCACAACGGGATGGCTGAAGGGCACGCAGATGCATTCCGAGATGTCGGGGAATGACATGGCCACGCTTTCCACTTCGAGAGGGTCGACATTGAAGCCGCCCACGTTGATGATGTCGTCGGCTCGTCCGGCCAGCATCAGGCGCTGCTCCGAGTCGACCGAGCCACGGTCGCGGGTGGTGAACCAACCATCCCGGGTCAGGACATCGGTGATGAGCTGAGAACCGTCGACATATCCAAGCAGCAGCGACCCGCCGCCACATTCCACACATCCGTCGGCGTTGATGCGCAGCTTGGCGTTAAGCATCGTCTTGCCCAGACATCCGGCAACGGTGTGGCCATCGTTGAAGTTGTATGTAGTGATGATTCCGGTTTCGGTAGAAGCGTAGGTGTTGAACAGACATGCCGAGGGAAGAGCCTGACATAGAGCCAGCATATCGGGGCGCGAAATTGGAGCCGAACCGGTTTCGATGAAGTCGATTTTGCCGTCGCAGGCAACAAGGCGCGAATGGGCGAGGGTGAGCAGCATATGGATGGCAGCCGGCACGAGAAACGTAGCCACGTGGCAGCCGGCATCGTCGACAGCACAGAAAAAGGCGTTGATGTCCTTCATCCCGTCGATAATGCGCAGCGTAGCACCCAGCGAAATCACCGGATACACCTTCGAGAGGCTACCGATGTGGTTCAGCGGACCGTTGACAATAAACTGCGTTTGGGCGCTGAAACCTTGCGAGCCGATGAGGTTCTCGGCATTTGCCGTGATGGCCCGCTTCGACACCACCACCCCCTTGGCATTGCCTGTGGTGCCCGAAGTGAAGAGCAGGTCGGCAGCATCGGCAGGGAAACGGATATCGGCCAGGCGGGCGTTCATCGCATCGATATCGGCATCAGCAGCATCAGCCGGCATCGGCACACACACCGCATCGAGCATGTGCACGGCAAAATACCGGGCCAGGAAGTGAGCCGACGGTGTGGCGCGCACCACCACAGCGCTGTGAGGTTTTACGCCATCGCTGCGCATCGCCTCGGCATAACCCTCGGCAAGGCTATAAAGCTGCGAATAGGTGAACACACCTTCGGCACACACCACAGCCGGCTTGTCGGCACTGAGCGCAGCATGCCGCTTGAGAAAATCTTCGAGGGTCATGGACAGTCACTTCTTTTCGGCCTGTTTGGCTTCCACCAAGGCCACAATGCTGTCGAGCGACTTGAGATTGCGCGGAGTGGCATCGGCAGCCGACAGCTCAATGCCGAATTCCTCCGAAAGAATCATCAGCACGGTGGTGACACCGAGCGAATCCATCTCAGCAAACAGAAAATCGCCATCAAAATCCACATAAGGGATGGCCTCCTCAAGAAGTTGTTTAATACGTTGACGCATAACAGTTTATATTACACATTATTTGAATAGTCTTGGAGCGAAATCGAGCAGATACCGGCGCCAGTTTTCCCACGAATGGCCGCCGGAGGTGGGATTGTAGAGGTACTGATATCCGGCAGCATCGAGGCGCTTACGGAAATCGTCGTTCAATTTCAAAGTGAAGTCGTCACAGCCCACAGCAATATAATAAAGCGCCGGAGCCGAGGCAAACTGGCGAGCGAGCTTCTCGTCGAGGTTCTTATACACCTCCACCTTCGTCATCCGCTCGTCGATGCGCTGCAGCTTCTTCGACAGCTTTGAATCGGACACAAACGGAATGTTCTTCAGCAGCTTGCTGGCACCACCCGATAGCGACTTCAGGTTGCCTATACTGGTATCGTCGAGCATGTTGGTGGTCTGCGCCGAGAACAGCCCCACATAATTGAACATGTCGGGGTTGTTGGCAGCGATGAAGATAGTTTGCAGCCCACCGAGCGACAGACCGGCAATGGCACGGCCCTGCTTCGTGGCAACAGTGGGATAGTGGGCATCAACGTAAGCCACCACCTCATCGGCAAAGGCGCTCTCAATGACGCCAAGCATCGATTTGACATTGTTGGCCGAAGGCTGACGCTGCATATAAGGACTTTCGCCAGGGGCAGCATCGAGCTCGGAGTTGCCGTTAGGCATCACCACAATCATAGGCACCGCCTTCCCCTCGGCAATCAGATGGTCGAGAATCTGAGCAGCGCGGCCACAGTCGGTCCAGGCATTCTCATCGCCGCCCGAGCCGTGAAGCAGATAGAGCACCGGATAGCGCTTCTCAGTGGAGTATCCCGCCGGAGTGTACACCGTCATGCGGCGCTGTTTCATTCCCTCGATGGCCGACGGATACCACACCTTTTCGAGGTGTCCGCGAGCTGCCACACTGTCGGCATCGGCATAATACGAGCCGGGGAAGCCATCGACAATGAAATAGTTGTAATAGCAGTCGACATCGCGCATCAGCGGCGACACCAGCGTATCGGTAACGAAACCATCATCCACACGAATGCGAAAGGTGTAGAGTTCCGAATCGAGGCTTGGAGTGGTATAGGTCCACACGCCGTCGGCGCGCTTCATCGGCATCTCCTCGCGGCGTATGATGGGAGCCACCTTGGTGTCGGCAATACGTTTCAGCGGGGCAAAGCTACCCTCAACCTCAACGTCGGCATCGGCAGGAGCATCGACAGTGATGGTGGCACAGCCATCGGCACTCACTGACAGATGCACCTCACGCTCCGCAGCATCGGCACCGAGCCACGGCATCATCACCACAGAGGCTAAAACGGCAATAATCAGTTTATGTTTCATAATCATCGGCTATAATGAGAAATATATGCTTTCGGGCTGATTCTTGGGCAGTCGCTCCACAAAATTCAGGTTGTGCACCAGCCCTGCGGCACTGTATCGGGCCACAGCACGGCGGTCGGAGTCGGCAATCACCGAAGTGACCTCGACCAGCGGGTTGACAAGCGCCAGCAACAGCGACGCCTCGCCATGCCCAGAATCCGACACCACCACATGTGTCGCAGAAGCCGGCAGATAGTCGACAACAGCCGCAAAATCGTTGTTGCGCCGCATGTTTCGGCGCACACTATGGTACACCTCGGCACCCTTGTAGAGATACCGGCTGAGCACCAGCTCACGATGGTAGTGCGAAATCTCGATGCTTCGCTTCAGCAAAGCATACTCGTCGACAAAGTGCCGATGCACACGGCGGGTGGTCTCGGAATAGTCAATACCTACCAACGGACTGTCATGGGCAATTCGCTCGCCCACTACCACCGTCACCTGGCCGGCATTCGAGGCAAAGCTGCGTATCGGCATCACATCGTTAAGGCCGTGGAGATAAACCGTGACAATATCAAGTCCAAGACGCTCAGCAAGGAAGAACACCCCCTTGTGAAAACGCAGAATATTGGAGTTAGGATTACGCTCGCCCTCAGGGAACACCGCAATGCTGTAGCCGCGGCTCACCAGCGAGGCAAACAGTGGCAAATCGGCCTCAAACTCATTGTCGCGGATAGTATAGAAGTCGAGCCAACGGAACATGATGCGAATCACCGGATTCATGCTCGAGCGACGGTTGGCAACAATCACAATCTTGCTGCTCAACGCCATCAGGCACATTGGGTCGAGCATCGACTGATGGTTACACGCCACCACACACGGCCGGTCGAAGCTAATGCCATTGGGATTGCGGAAATCAAACTTCACCCCGGGCATTATGCTGATGCACCAGCGATGCACCGCAGTGACAACCCTATGAAACGCCGATTTTCGGGCATCGGTGGGCTTAAGCACCACAAACATCACAAACCCAAGCACATAGCCCGCCATCAGCGCCGAGAGCCACACCGCAGCACAATACCACGTACGCACCAACGACCCCAATGTGAGCGGGCGCTTCCTATAGCGGCCCCGCTGGGCAACCATCCACCGGAAAATGAGCGGCGGCAGCACATACGCCATCAGCACCACACACACCATTCCCACGATAGTAACCTGCGCCAGCGAATGCAACGCCGGATGCTTGGCAAATATCAACGTGCCTATGCCCACAAGCATGATGAGAGCCGACAGAATGATGCTGTTCTTGTACGAAGCCAGCATCGGACGCCGTCGAGCATACTCATACTGGCATCCCTCGGTCATGAAGATGGTGTAGTCGTCGCCCTGACCGAAGATAAAGGTGGCAAGGATGATATTCACAATGTTAAACTTGATGTCCATTGCCGCCATGATACCCAGAATCCATATCCAGCTCACCGCCATCGGGATGAACGACAGTATGGCAAGCTCAATACGGCCAAACGAGAACCACAGAAACATGAAAACAATTATCGAACACGCCCAGCCAATGTAGTTGAACTGGTCGGAGAGACGGTCGGCGATGGCCGAATTCATGCTCACCACATCGAAGCTGCCGGGATACATCTGCTCGATGCGTTTAACATCAGCCGGGTCAACCTCCACACGGTCAACCACATACACCATCGACGAATCAGCGTTGGTGCAGAAGTGCGAAGCCAACACCGAAGCAGTGAGAGGCTCGAAATGGTCGAACTTCCGAGGCTGATAGTCACCGGCGAGAATCGAATCGAAATCGGCAAATGCATCGGCGCTGAACCCCGCCTTGGCTGCCTCGCGTGGAAGCACTATGCTGAAAAGCGAGTCGTACTGCTCGACAAAGCGATGCCAGTTGCGAAGCCTGAAAGCCTGACCGGTCCGCGAAGTGACAAATGGTGCAGCCGTTTCCACCGTCACCGTACGGTCGCGACGGGCCAGCATTGCCAGCGAATCGGCATAGATGCGCTCGCAGTTTAGCGCCTCGTCGAAGTCACGACCCTCCGACACCACATACACCGTGGTCTTGCTCAGAGTGGAGTCGGCAGCAAGCAATTGCTGCATGTAACGCATGTCGTTGCGCTGCTCTTCGGTCATATAGTTGATGTTGGCAATGTTCGAGTCAAACTTGGTGTTGAGGCTGAACCACCCCAGCACCAGAGTTGCAATGGTGATAGCCGCCACCACCCATCCCTTGGTGTCGAGCTTGATTTCGGCAATCGACTCAAGAAAATGGTTGCGGAACCGACGATTGGTGCTCACCTTCACCATATGGGGCAAGAAGAGCATCACAAAAAGAATGGTGCCCACCAGCAGAAACGATGCAAAAAGGCCAAGGTCGCGCAATGCCACCGAATCGAGCGGCACAAGCGCCAGGAATGCACCCACCGTCGTGATGTTTCCAACCACCAACGGCACCACAATATCCTTAAGAGCTTGCCTTACATTGTTCTGATGCCTGATGTGGTCAACCAAGTGCAGCGGATAGTTCACTGCGATGCCTATGATGACACTTGAGATGCCAATAACGATAATCGACACACTGCTGTTGATTACGGCAATGGCTCCCACGGCAAACAGCCAGCCCCACGCTATCGAGAGAGCCACCAGCAGGATGTTGCGCCCCGAACGAAGCGAATACATCAGCAGCAACAGTATCAGCAATGCCGATATCGATACCGACAGGATGCTGTCGTGGCGGATGCGCGAGGCATTGCCCACAGCTATGGCCGGTCCGCCGGTAAGGTGGGCAGTAACCTGTGGATAATCGGCATGCATGTCGGCAATGGCTGCGTTAAGAAGTTCCATGAGCTGCGAATTGTGCTCGGTTTCGCTGTTGCCATACGGCGAGCGCACCAGCACTATGGCCTTTGCCATGTCGGGGGTGAACACGTAGCCATCATACATCTCGAACTTCGACTGGTGCTGACGTTGCATCAGCCGCATAGCCGCAGGTGTGAAGAGATTGAGCGGGTCCGACGAGATAAAGTCGCTGAGCATCCCCGACGACGGAAACATCAGCGACTCCTTATTGCGGGCCAGCTGTTGCGCCGTATAATCGGGTATGGCAAGCAGGCTGTCGATGCGCCGGTAGTCGGCATCGGAGAGAAAATAAGGGATGTTGCTATAGACGAACGAAGCCACGTCGGAAACACTCTCTACATCGAAGTTCATCATCACATCTGATGCCATTCCAAGAGTGTCGCGACGTTCAAGGCTGACGGCAAACGCCTCGATGGCGCTCACAGTGAGGTCGGCATCGCCGGGATTGTCGAACAGCACCACAATGCGGTCAGCTCCCGAAATCTGCTGATAAATCGACAGAGCGCGATGGTCGTCGCTGCCGATAGGAAGAAAGTCGGAGATATCCTCCTTGTAAGTTATGCGTGTGAGCGACAGCACCAGCAACGCTGTAATGGCCAGCAGTGCCAGATGCCGCACCAACGGGTGATTCCTGAAATAATCGTATGCCATAACTATCATTGCCGTCAATCGTTAAAAAGTGAAGCAATCCAATCGATAAATTCACGTTTCCACTGCCGACACTCTGCAGTGCCCTTAGTGTCGGAAGCACCGAAGCCATGGCCGCCGGTGGAATATTGTATGTAGCGGTGAACAATGCCATGAGCCGTGAGAGCTGAGTCGAGCAACTCGGAGTTGCGGCACTTCACTACAGGGTCGTCGGCGCAGTTTACCAGAAACACCGGAGGACAATCGGCGTCGACGTGGCGCTCAAGCGAGAGCGAGTCGCGAAGCTCATGGTTGCGCTGACCGCCTTCGCCCAGCAATGCACGACGCGAACGGCGGTGGGTACACTTATCGGCCATGCTTACCACCGGATACACCGGAACGGCAAAATCGGGCCGCAACGACACCCCGGAGATGTCAATGCCCAACGGAGCAAGAAAATCGGTGCGCCACATCTCGGCAGCCATCATGGCCAGATGTCCACCAGCCGAGAATCCCATGATGCCAATACGGTCAGTGCTGATGGCATAGTCGGCAGCATGGCTACGCACCCACAGAAGCGCCATCTGGGCATCCTGAATCTGATTAGGATGCTTGTTGCCGCCAAAGACAGCTCGGGAGTGGGTGATGAACTGTAACACCCCCTGCACCCGGTATCGAAGCACGAAAGCGGTAATACCATTGGCGTTGAGCCATCGTGCCACGGCAGTTCCTTCGGTGTCGTAGTCGAGCCAGCTGTAACTTCCGCCCGGGCACACTATCACCGCGACCTTGTTTCCGCCTCCTGCCACTGGAAATGCCTCGAGAGTAACCTTGTGCGAGCCGACGCCTGTCCCATCCCAGATATGGATAAGGCCACCGGCAGCATCGACTGTTGCCAAAGTGCTCACCATCAACAATATCGCTATAACTACCCTATTCATAGCGGTTTAGTTTGTTGATTATCGTATCCATTCCCAGAATGGCCTCGCAGGTGCGAATAGCTGTAAGCGACACTCCACAGAATCCATGGAGATGGATGTTCTGTCCTGTCAAGAATAGGTTCGGCACCTTGGTTCGAGTCGACATCATAGACATCGACACACTCTGGTAATCCTTCATAAAACCAGCCATCGAGCCATAGGTGTAGCCAACATAGTCGCGAATAGTCAGAGGTGAAGCTGTGTCGATGGCCTCAATTGTATTGCCGAATCCGGGAAATACGCTTTCGAGGCAGCCCAGCACCGTATCGGCACATTGCCGTTTCCACTGCTTGTAGTCGTCGCCGCGGTGTCCTACTGTTGTATCTTTCCACTTTTCCACCATACTCCAGTCCATCGGTACGGTGACCATCATCTTTTCGGCCCACTGGCCTTGGTTTTCAACCGGTGGAGTCATGTAAAGAAATCCCGACGGCCAGTTGTCAGCGTGGCCATGATTCCACACATCGCTGTATCGTGCCATAAAGTATCCTGTGTGTGGCAAATAGGCAAACGATGACTTTCGCAGAGCGATGTTGAGCGTGAAAGCCGAACCCGAATGCTTCAGTGCACCCACTCGCTTGCGATAAGCCTTCGGCATCACGCGTGGATTGTCGAGCATACCCAACAATGCATCGGGGGCTATGTCGGAAACGAAGCAGTCGGCCTCATAGCGCGAGCCATCGGCGGTCTCGACTGCTGTGATGCGACCATCGTGGGTGATTAGCCGCTCCACGCATTGGCCGGTGACAACTGTACCGCCGTTGGATGTGACCACATCCGACAATGCTCGTGCCAGATGGTGGCTTCCACCCACAAACCGGGCTTGTCCACCCAGGTAGATAGTCGATATTATGGCATGCTGATAGGCCGGTGTGCAGTTGGCACGTCCAGCATAGAACATATTGATGTACGACAGCACTGCCTGAAGCTTTGGGTCGGTGATATACTTGGCAATAAAACGCTCCACCGGCATGTTGAACTCGTCGCAATATTCGCGAGGCAGTTCTCGAAGCGAATGGAGAAAGAAGAAGGGCATCTGCGATGCTATGCGGCCGATGGCATCAACATAGTTCACCAGATTGGCATGCTGATGAGGGAAATACTGCGACAACGAGGCAATGAAGCCCTCTGCCGTGGCAGCAATATTGTAAGTGGCAGCATCCTCGGCCACGTATACGCTGTCGGTACAGTTCAATGGCATTGGCTCTGTTTCGAAGCGGTCGATGACACCAAGATAACTGAACAGACGATGCATGTTCCAGCCTGGGTTCAGCCCTCCGACAACGTGCATTCCGGTGTCGAACACTCGACCGAAGCGGCTGAACGACATCAGTCCGCCACCAACCACAGGATTCTTCTCGACGATGGTAACCCTGACACCCTCCTTCGCCAGAAGAGCTCCACTTACCAGGCCACCAAGGCCCCCTCCTATTATCACTGCACTTTTTATTGTCGGCATAATAATATTCTTTCTGTTACTGATAGCGGTCGTAGCGGTCGGAAATGTCTGCCAGACGGCTGATGAAGTATCGTCGCATCCACGATGCCGTTTTCAACGGGGTTTCTTGCGTCTCAGCCACAGCGGCATCGATAATGAAGCGCATCATCCCCTTCCGCATGTAGCATTGTCCTTTGGGAAGCACATGATTAGCTCCATACATCACTGCGGGCACTATCGGCAGACCCAGCTGCTCGGCAATGTAGAATGCACCGGAGTGGAAACGGCCTATTGAGCCATCACTCGAACGTGTACCCTCTGGATACACGGCTATGCTGTATCCCTTGGCTACAAGCTCGCGCAACCGTGGCATCAGAGTGTCGATTCCGGCCGATACTGGGAAATATTCGGCGTTACGGATTACATAGCCGTAGAATGGGCTGCGCCACACCCAGTCGTTAGTGAGCACTACAAGGTTCGGTGTGAGCGCGAGCATGGCCATCAGGTCGAAGTGCGACTGGTGGTTGCTCACAATCACTGCAGGACGGCTGAAATCGTGGCCACCAACGTTATCTATGGTGGTTTTCACCCCTGGATAGCCATGCCACTGCACTATTATGCGGGCAAAGAAGCATAGCATGCGACGCAATGTTTCAGCTACCCTGTCGGGACTGCGGCCGATAATCTTCATGGCCGCTGCCGTTGGAGTGAGCACCAGCAGTGAGTTAACCAGATAGAAAAGCAGCGAATAAAGAGTTCGCAATGCTATGAGTAGCACTCTCACGATGCGACAAGGGAGTGCCACCAGCAGTGCAGCAAAGCACAGTATTGTGTTGAGCACCGAAATGCGGGTGAAGTCGAGAGCCGGACGGAAATGCGACACTCGCTCTTCGGCTGGCGGATAGTATACGTTTACCGGCACAGGCACTATCCTGACGCCGTTCCACGATGCAAGTACCAGCAGTTCGAGCTCGGCCTCATAACGCGAGGTGAGCAGACCCAGCCCCACGAGCTTGTGGAGAGGATAAAGGCGGAATCCTGTTTGGGTGTCGCGCAGCCGGGTGCCGGTTTGCACGGCAAACCAGAAGTTGCTGAACGAATTGGCAAATTTGCTGCCGGCCGAGCGTTCCATGGCTTCGAGGTTTCGACGTTCACCAATTATAATGGCGCGTGGGTTGGCTATCGAGGCCTGCACCACCGTGGGTATGTCCTCAGGGAAGTGCTGGCCGTCGGCATCGAGCGTTATGGCGTAGGCAAATCCGTCGGCCATTGCGCGGCGGAAGCCGGCTTTCAGGGCTGCTCCCTTGCCGGAGTTGCGGGGCAAGGTCACCACGGTAATGCCTTCAATCGAGGCCAGAATCGTCGGCGTTTCGTCGGTGGAGCCATCATTCACCACATACACGTCGGCACATTCGTTGAGTGTGCGGCGCACCACATCGGCTATGGTGCCTGCATTGTTGAATGTAGGTATCACAGCGCATATGCCTCGGCGACGCATGCGTTCAATCAACGATATGTGGCTTACACTTTCCGGCATGTAAACGATAGTTTTGCATATGTGGTGCTGCCATTGGCCATTACGGCTTGGGCTGAAATTGTGGTGTCGGTAGCGGAGCCGACTGTAAGGCTGCAGCCGATAGCTGTGGCATCGTTGGGACTCATCACGGCTATGAACTTGGCATTCTTGATGGATTGCAACTGTAGCTGTAAGCCAGTGGCGTGTTCAAGCAGCTCAACTGCCATCTGCACTATGCATACTCCAGGAGTTACTGGCATTCCTGGGAAATGTGCCTTGTAGATAGGGCTGTCGGAGCACAGCTCAATGCGATAGCGTGACGTAGTAGCGTCGGCTGACTCGCTGTCGGTGATGCGAAACAAATTATTCAGTAGCTGCATGGCTTATGGTGTCGGTTACTGTTATTGGAACGAACGAATAACGGATGTGGCGACGGGTGTTCTCGTACACAGTGTCGCCTTGGCTGAGACCGCCGAGCAGATGGCGCAGGTCGGAGCGAAGGGTTCGGCGGATATACCACTTGTTGAGTTTGGGCGTAAGCTCACCAAGTTTCACCTTGTTGTTCTTGTGGGAGTAAGTGAAGTCGAGCAGCGATACGCCAAACTCGTTCACCACACTTGCCACCAAAGCGTCGTCGGTACGGAGCATAGCACATATACCACTCAGATACGATTTGCCGAAATCGATGCTCACAGCATAGCGTGCACGGCATCCGGTGGTGTCGGGCAACAGCGATTGGGCCGAGAGTGTGGCAGTAGCAGCTATGGCAAGCGATATGGCGGCTATACGTAGGTTCATTTCACTGTAAACACTGAATCGGCTATTGTTTTGTCCTTCACCACGTTGGTCATATCTATCACAGTACTGTCGCCCTTGCGCTCATGCATCTCCACACCTACCACCATCTTCTGGCGGCGGTCGTAGCGGAGCACTATCTTGCTGAACATGTGCTTCATGTCCTTTTTCTGCGGCAGAAGGGTCACCACATGGATGTCGGCGGTCGATTGCACTGTGGCGGCAAACTCACGGCTGTCGGTAAGGCTCTTGCCAACCACACTGTTAAGCATTATGCGGGCCACTTCCTTGAACACCTTGTTCTTGTCGGCGTCGATAACATCGTTGCGTCCGCCTTTGTTTATCTGCACCTTACCTCCATTGATTATGAAAGTATAGCTGTAAGGCGACGTATACTCCCACCTCAACTTGTCGGGTTGGCGGTAGCATAGCCGTCCCTTCGAGGTCATCTTGTCACCAAGGAGTTTCAAAGTCTTGGTCTGCACAAAGTTGCACTCAAACGATTTCATCTGCTGGGCGGCTGCCGATATCTCGGCAAGGGCGTCGGCAGCGACGTCGGCCTTGGCCAGCAGTGGCATCAGCACCGCTATCAGCATGATTGCTATCCGGTTAATCTTTCTCATAATATTCTTATTTTGCTATCAGACAACACCCCAGCACTATAAGCGCTACGCCTATCCACTTGGTGGCATCTACTGTCTCGTGAAAAAACACTATCGAGGCTATCATCCCCAGAACATAGCTAAGCGACACCATCGGATAGGCCATGCTCAGGGGGTAATGCTTCACTATATACATCCACAGCAAGCTCGCTCCGCCAAACATTAGCCCGCAGGCAGCAAACTGCCAGTTGAGCAGCACAGATTGCCAGAATCGAGCGGTCATGGCAAACGGTTCCATGCGCTGTAGGGCAAATTTCAGCAGCACTTGCCCGGCGGCAAGCATCACACTCTGCGATATGGCTAATAATAGGAGTCGGAACATACTTATTGGTTTAATCGGTGGTCAATAATATGCTGCGCGAGTAGACTTCGTAGGGCATGGGGCAACCAAGACGCCTGCAGATGTCGGCAAACATCGGTGTACTCTCGTCGTGAAGCCCCACCAGCACACTGCGAGCCTTGCCTTGTGCTATCAGCCGTCGTGCATCGTCGAGTGCCCAGTCGAGCGAGGCACTGCCGTGCGAGTAGGTGATGTTGTAGCCCTGGCAACGAGTGCGGATGGCGATGGCGCTGGCTATGGTGTTGTGGGTACTTTGCATGAACAGGCTGGGCTTGAGCATCGTCTCTCCACCCTGGCACATGTCGGAAAGAAAACGTTCACTGGTTTCAAGCATGCCCCATCGTGTAGCAGCTATTACGGCATCGGGAGCATCGATTCCAGCCTTTCTGAGTGCTTGCAGCGACGACAGTGTGGCAGCTTTCAGAAGCTTGCCCATGCGGCGGGTCTCGAGAACTGGAATGTATTGTCTAAGTTCAGCAAGGCTCTCAGAGTTGTCAATCACCACATCGGCTGCCACCACGGCACTCTGGGAATATGAAGGCCATGGATACTTCGGTTCATCGAGGCTGAGCAACAGCGACGAGTCGTTGCCTCCGAATCCAAACGAGTTGCAAAGCACTCGCCTCAAACTCACACCTTCAATGCCCATCGAGGGCTCAATACAAGCAATGTCAGCTGTATTATAACCTACATTGGCGGGCACAAAGCCATGCTGCATGGCCAAGAGGCTTATTACCACCTCGATGGCGCCCGATGCCGAGGTTGTATGTCCTGTATAGCCCTTGGTGCTCGACACTGGAGGCATTGCATCGCCAAACAGGCGACGCAGAGCAGCACTCTCACTCGAATCGTTGTTCTCGGTAGCTGTACCATGGGCATTCACATAATCAATATCCTCCGGTTTCACACCACCCATAGCGAGAGCTTCGCTCATGGCTCGGTAGGCTCCTTCTCCATCGGGGCTCGAGGCTGTCTGGTGATAAGCGTCGCAGGCATTGCCGTAGCCGGCAACATAGCCATACACTCTACCTGTCGCATCATCGCTGCGCTGCATCACCACATAAGCTGCTCCTTCGCCCAAATTGAGGCCATTACGGACGGCATCGAACGGACGGCATCGCTCTTGGGAGAGTATCATCAACGAATTGAAGCCATTGAGATGGAAGAGCGACAATGCCTCGCTACCACCGGCTATCACCACATCGGCCTCTCCGCGGCTAAGCAGTTCTGCTCCTACCGCAATGGCATTAAGTGCCGACGAGCATGCCGTGGATACCGTAGTGCACCGCACTCCACCTATACCGCCATAGCGTGCTGTCGCTTCAGTGCTGCTCCCGCAATCGTGGCTCATCACCGGCTGCAGATGCTCATCGCTCTCGGCCAACTGACCAAAGTAGCGCTCTGTGACATCCATACCGCCTACAGTAGTGCCCGATACCAGCACCATCCGTTGACATTGTGCTTTATCAATACCGGCATCTGCTATCGCCTCGTGAAGCGCAGTTGCACCCAGCAGAACCGTCCTGCTCACTTCTGTATCTTCGGCAATGCCAAGCCCATGCTTCAGTTCATTGTCCGAGTCATCTACCTCGCCCACAGGAAGTCCGCGATGGCAGGTAGGCAAATGACGCACCTCGCCAATGCCGCTTTGCTTCTGGCGAAGACTCGCCAGAGTGGCATCGGCTCCATTGCCTATCGCCGATATCACACCTATGCCGGTAATCGCTATGCCCATCAGCCGTTATTTCTTACGGTTTTTGCTCACATAATCAGCTATCGACGACACGCTCGAGAATATGGCCTTTCCCTCTGATGGATTCGCCAAACGAATGCCATAATGCTTCTCAAGTAGCACTATAAGTTCCAGTGCATCAATCGAATCGAGCCCCAGGCCTTCACCAAAAAGCGGTGCAGAAGCATCTATATCATCGGGGGTCATCTCCTCGAGGTTCAGGGCCTCGATAATCTGCAGCTTCAGAGTATGTATCAGTTCATCCATAATGAATAAATTGTTTATGCGGCCTTCGACACCTCTACAGGCACGGCCACTTTATTTCAAGCAACAAAATTAGCAAAAAATAGTCAATCCACCTCATTTTGCTCCAAAAGAGCCGACGGCCAATATGCCCAATAGCCACTTCCTATTCCGCTTTCCGTCGGTGAGGCGCAAGAAAAAAAAGGATGCTGCCTCTGCGGCAACATCCTTGTCTTCAAAACTCTACAATTACTTATCAATAGATAAAAATCCTAAATGCTATCGGAAGGCGCTGCATCACGCAGAACCAACCGACTTTATCATTATACTTATGTAAATCTATTTCTTGGCCAGATATTTCTCTTCACGGTAAGTCATACCTATAAACACCACCGCAAGAACGCAGGCTGCAAGCAGCATCATGAAGGTAGCATCCATGCTTATCTCCGACACGTATCCCAAAAGCGAATTGGCAAGGATAGCTGTACCGAAGAAGTAACCGAAAAAGCCTGTTAGGCCGGCTGCTGTTCCGGCAGCGTTCTTCGGGGCAAGGTCAAGAGCCTGAACACCGATAAGCATCACGGGGCCGTAGATGAAGAAGCCTATGCCCACGAGGCTCACGAGGTTAAGGGTGATGTTATCGCCCGACTTCCAGTAGATTACAATGAACAATGCCACAAGGGCCATGAAGATGATAGTAGGCAACGCACGCATTCCCTTAAACACCTTGTCGCTTATCCATCCGCAGATAATGGTGCCTGGGATGGCGGCGTATTCAAAGGCAAAGTATGCCCAACCGGCCGATTTCAGGTCGATGCCTTTGTCGGTGAGTATGGTAGGCGCCCAGTCGAGCACTCCATAGCGCACCATATACACGAATGCATTGGCTATTGCCACAAACCATAGCATCTTGTTGCTGAACACATACCGGAAGAGTATTTCACGGGTGGAGAGCACTGTTTCGCTCTTCTCGCTGTAGTTCTTGGGATAATCATTGCGCCACTTCTCTATAGACGGCAGGCCGCAACTCTGTGGATTGTCGCGCAACAGGCAATATGCCACAAGCGCCAGAAGCATTGCCACTGCTGCCGGGAAAATGAATGTCCCGGCGAGGAAGTAGAGCTCGGTGTGCGTGCCGTAGAACCAGTTGCCGAACCACAGGGCTCCGTAGGTGGCCATGGGACCGACGAGGCCACCGCCCACATTGTGGGCGCAGTTCCAGAAACTCATCCATGTGCCACGCTCGCCCTGCGAGAACCAGTGAGTCATGATTCGGCCACATGGAGGCCATCCCATGCCGTTAAACCACCCCACAAGGAAGTTGAGCACTCCCATCAGCACGATGGCAAGGGTCTTGTTGTCGGGACAATGGGCTATGTCGAGTGCAGCGATGGGCACTATCATGAACAGCATCGACAGTGCCGAGAACACGAGGCCCAAAGGCAGAAAACGGCGGGCATTGCTGCGATCGGATACTGTGGCCATGAAGAACTTGGCAAATGCATATGCCACTGCGTTCATAGCCAGAACTGTGCCAAGGTCGCCCTTGGTGATAGCGCCACCAGTGAGCTCAGTTATCGACGGAATGGCCATCGACAGATTCTTGCGCACTATATAAAAGGCTGAATAGCCTATGAAAGCACCGAAAAACACTTGCCAGCGCAACACACGATAGCGGCGGTCGGCTTCAGGACCCGTAATCTCAGGCTTGGCGGCTGGCGGTGTCAGAAACGATTTCATATCTTCACATGGTTAAGTTTCCGTGTTGCCTCTACATCGAGCGCTTCAGCGATGACGGAAATGGGATTAAACACTTTCTTCGATGTCGACATCTCAATCTGCCATTTGCATGTCTCGCAATCGGTGGCCACAAAGTCAGCCCCGGAAGCTTCAATGGCGGCAAACAGGTCGTGACCGATGGTTTGCGACACCTGATAGTTCTCGCGCTTGAAGCCATATGTGCCGGCAATGCCGCAGCAGTTCGAGGGGAGCATCTGCAACTCCACACCGGGTATCATCTGCATCAATGAAGTAGAATACACACTCCAGCCCAGTTTCTCCATATGGCATGGAGTGTGATAGGCTATGCGGCGGGTGTAATCGTCGCGGAAAGCAAGGCGAACCTCACCGTTGTCGATGAGTCGGTAAATGAAACGGGTGGCTGTCTCGATGTTCTGACGTACATCACTGTTATCGATGCCAAGAAGATGGGGATACTCGTCGCGCATGGTGAGTGTACAGGTCGACGAGGTGGTAATCACCTTGTATTGCTTAAGCGAGGCTGTGGCGCGGCGCATAGCATCAAGGTTCTTGCGGGCATGGCGGCGGGCCTGGTCGTAAAGGCCGTTGGCAATCAACGCCACACCGCAGCACTTCTCGTCGTCGAGCAGTTCAACACCGTAGCCCACGGCATTGAGTATCTTCACCAGGTCCTTTCCCAGCTGCGGATAGTTATAGTTGACATAGCATCCATGGAAATAGGCCACACGCTTTGCATATTTCAACTGGCTCTCAGCGGTAAGTTCCTTGCGATACCACTTTTCAAATGTGGTCGACGTATATTTTGGAAACGCACGACGATGGTCGATGGCAAGAGCTCCGTCGAGCAGCAGCTTCACCGGCTTCAGTCCCAAAGTAGCATTCACCAGCGGGGCCATCTTGGTGGCTACCTCACCGGCAAAATCGGTGTCGGCAAGCATACGGTCGCGCACCGACGGTTTCTCGTGGTTATACTTCAGACGCGCCGACTGGATGATGTCGCCAATGCGAACACCCGACGGACATGCCACCTCACACCGCTTGCAGTTGAGGCAATACTTCAATGAGGGGTCGAAATAGTCAGCGGCCTTGAGTCTGAAACGCTCGCCATCTGGTCCGGCCTGCTTTGGGCCCGGATACTTCGGGTTGGCAGGTATCACCGGACAATAAACAGTGCACACCGTACACTTGATACACTGTTCAAAGTTGTTCTCACTTATGTTGTTCTCTTGAAGATTCATCGCTTGGCTGTATTTGTCAATATTGAATTAGCTACGTGCATGGCAGTGATGATGGCTACACCACTTCCCGACCCCTCCTCGAGCGGATTATGCCCGTCGAGTACCGAACCTATGGCATACATGTTGTCGAACGGACGGCCGCCTTTCAGCATCCTGAAATCGGCATCGGTGGCTACTCCGAAATCCATGTACGGCTGACGGTTCATCACACAGCGGTCGAACCATCGGTCGCGGTTTGTATCATAGTTCACATCGGCTCCGAATATCGGCTCCACCACTTCATTGCTCCGTGCCACTATGCCATTACTGAAGAAACTTCCAGTAGCCACAACATAATTATCGGCATGGAACAGGATGTCGGAATGATTCACCGTGGCTATGCCTGTCACCCGATTGCCCTCCAGTGTGGCGCCATTCACTGTGTCGCCGGCATAGAATCGCCCGCCCAGCTTCACAAAATGCGCCTGTAGACGTCGCTGAACCCGTATGCCCGATATCGACGGCGGAACCGGCGATACAAACATCAAGTTGTTGCGGCAATGACTGCGCAGATACTCTACCGGCAACGTGTCGGACAATCCGAAAGTGGCCGGAAGCACCACGGTCTCTCCTTCCGAAGCCTTGCTGTTGACCAGTTCCACCAATTTGTCGAGCTGGCGCTGCGACTGAAACACCTTCGCTATGTTGGCCGAACGCATCTCGGTGGGATTGATGCGGAGTTTCTCAACTGCCGACATGCTCAGCACCTCCATTCGGCACTTGCCGCCTCGCTGCTCAAGACAATCGGCTATAAACTTGGGATAAAAATCGAGAAATCCCGCAAAATTCACTATCAGATACCTCGAACCGGCTATGGCCGCCTCATCGGCAAGCGGAGTATACTCGTCAAGCATCATCCACGATTTACGCACTATGCCCAACGGTGTTATGCGGCTGCTGTTGCGCTCGACATCACCGTTAAGAACTATGCCCATCTGTGCAAACCACTGCGGTAACGCACGTGCATATGCCTCAACTCCGTCAGCGCCAACCTTACTGTAGGGATGCTCGGCCGGAAGGCTCTTCAATGCATCGAAAGGCCGCTCAACCTCAGTTCCGTCGGCCGTGACTCCTAATAAATCGAATGCCCCCGACGAAAAATGCAACGCACTCTGTCCTGCCGATATAATGGCACAGCTTCTGCCTGCCTCTTGCAGCTTGATGCCGCACACAAGGCCCGACAGGCCTCCTCCTATTATAATGGTGTCGTATCTCATTTCTTTGCAATTTTATCGGTTGGTTTAATTGTGTTAAGGCCACACACACTGCCGTAAATCCACGATGCAAGCTGTGCCCCGCGGAGCGAATCGCCCCACGCTACAGGATAGATGCCTTTCCATCGCTCGTTAAGGAAGTTCACCAGTTCGGCCTTGGCCTTCTCTGAGCATCCGTGCGCACGACTGAGCAATCCCGCTGCACGACACGAACAAAGCTCGCCTTGGCATGTACCCATACCCACTCGGGTGCGGCGGCGTAGTGCCGTGAGTGTGTCGGCCGACAACTCCTTGAACGCATACTCCACCTCGCCCACAGTAACATTCTCGCACTCGCACACCAGGCTATGGTCGTAGCAATTGGTGCGCGCTATCCGTTTGGCAAGCTCACCATGGCGGTCGACCTCGGCTCGCTGGATGTTGGCAGGTGTAGTGCTTTCAACCACCGGAGTCTCGGCAGCCTCCTCGCTTTGTCCGGCAATTGTCGAGCCGGGAAGCGGACGCAATGCCGTGGTGCACGGAACCTCAACGCCCAATTTGCGGCAAGCAAGGTCGGTGGCCCATTCAGCCATCAGACGGTACGTCATCAGCTTGCCACCGGTTATGGTGATGAATCCCTCAAGCCCATCGCGCACAGCATGGTCAAGCAGCACAATGCCACGGCTGATGTTGCGCCCCGATGGGTCGTTGTCGGCAGCCACCAACGGCCTGACACCTGAATAGGCTCGTAGAATGCGGGTCGATGCCAGCGACGGCGCCAGCTTCTCACCTTCACGCAGCAATGTGGCCACCTCGTCGGCCGTAACGTTCATATTGTCGATTTCTTCATAAGGCACTCGGCTCGATGTGGTGCCTATCACACAAATCATGTCGCCCGGCACCAGGATATCGGCATCAGCCGGCTTGCGGCAACGGTTTATAACCACATTGTTCACCCTATGGCCAAACACCAACAGAGCGCCCTTTGCCGGAAACATGTTCACCGCAACTCCGGCCATCTGAGCAATCTTGTGTCCCCAGATGCCGCCGGCATTAATCACCAGTTTTGAATAATACGAGCGCCGCTCTCCGTTCTTGTGGTTAAGTGTCTTCACCCCTACGACGCGGTTCTGCGACATTTCAAAGCCTACCACCTCGTGGAAGGTGAGTGCTGTGGCTCCATGCGCTGTGGCATCGAGGATGTTTGCTGTAGTGAGACGGAAAGGGTCAATCGAACCATCGGGGACAACCACTGCGCCAACTATCGACTTGTTTACCGAAGGCTCCATGCGGATTGCATCTTTTGGATTGATAGGGTAAGCGTGAATGCCCACATTGTTGCATGCATCGATAAACTTTGCCTGATACGAGATATCATCCTCAGGAAGAGTTACGAACAGGCCCGATGTGTCTTCCACGCAGTGGTTGGCGATGTTCTTTAGAATCATGTTCTCTTTAATACATTCAGCCGCCGATTCTCCGTCGGTCATGGCATAGCGGGCTCCGCTATGAAGCAGTCCATGGTTCCGGCCTGTGGCTCCCGCAGTGAAATCGAAGCGCTCCAGCAGCAGTACACTAAGCCCACGCAATGCGCAGTCGCGGGCTGTTCCCGCTCCCGTGGCTCCTCCGCCGATGATTATCACATCGTATTCACGCTGTGCAGATGCATTGTTGTCGGTTTTCATAAATCCTAAAGTTTTTTTGTTATTTGCTTTCTTGTCTCACTTGTTCCAATATATTGAGAAACACCGACAGGTCGTCAAGCACCATGTCGGGCTTCTTTTCGGTTGCATCCACCACATCCATCTGAGTCTCGCCCGAAAGCACCAGAATGCTGAGCGCCCCGGCACGCTGGGCCATCAGGATATCGGTGTAGATGCGGTCGCCGGCCATCGCCACCTCGTCGGCCTCAAGTCCATACTTCTCACATATGCAGTTCATCATACGCGGGTCGGGCTTTCCCACCACTATATCCGGGCGTCGGCCAGTGGCATGCTCCAGACAACAGCACACCGACCCACAGTCGACCAGTACAGTAGGTTTGTCGGTAGGACACACGCGGTCGGGGTTGGTGGCTACATAGTATTTGCCCTGGCTTATCCACCAGGCTGCACGACACAGCCGCGAATAGGTAAGCGTGGTGTCGAACGCCACCAATACAGCATCAGGCTCGTCGTTGGGGTCATCGGCCACCGACACAAATCCTGATGCCTCAAACTCGCCTATCATGCTCGGTGTGCCGACAATGAACAATCGCTTGCACTCAGGATGATGCAGCTTCAGAAAGTCGATGGTTGCTTGACTCGAGGTGTAGAACTCCTCGTCGCATGCCTTCACTCCCATCTTTGCCAGGTGAGCCACATAATCAGAGGCTCCCTTGGTGGGATTATTGGTCAAAAACGAGTAGCCAATGCCCAGCTGCTTCATCCGTTCAAGAAAATGAACGGTAAACGGAAACAGCGTGGCTCCATTATATATGGTTCCGTCCATGTCGAGAGCAATGTGCTTCAATCGGCGCAGACGATTAATGACGTCATCGCTATAAGCAATTCCAAGATGTTGATCGCAGATTTTCATGATATTAATCGAGGTTATTGTGTTCTGTATTGTTGTCATAGCCATCGCGACGGGCATTCCACATGAGCATGAACACCAGCCCGCCAACTATCGCTATGCCTATCATCATAAGGAATACCCAGTCCCATCCTTGGCCTGGATTAACCGAATTGATATAGTCGACCAAAGCTCCAACGCCAAGACCCGACACAAACACACTGGCATAGCCGAATATGCCGGTCAGTCCGTTGGCTGTTGCGGCCGCCTTCTTGGTGGCTTGATTGGCTGCCGCAATACCTATCAGAGCCTGCGGCCCATAGATGAAGAAGCCGGCCATGGCAAGCACCACGATAAGCACCGGCAACGATGCCGTGGCGGGAAGCATCCAGAAGATACCCATAAACAGGGCCGCGCCTGCCATACATAGCACACAGGTACGATGGGCTCGACCTCCAAAGTATTTGTCGGTTGCCCAGCCTGCTACGAGCATGCCTATGATGCCGAATATCTCAAATACAGCCACGGTCCAGCCTGCATTGGCAAGTGACAGGCCTCGTGCCTCCTTCAGGAACGTCGGGCCCCAATCGAGAACCGAGAACCGGACGATATACACAAAGAAATTGGCCACTCCAAGTATCCATATAAGCGGATTGCAGAACACCTTGCGGCGAAGCAGCTGCTTATATTCGTCGGCACTGCCCTCGCTGGCTTCGGTAGAAACCTCTGTGCCAGGCAATTCGGATAAACCTACCGACTTTGGAGTGTCGCGAAGTGTGATAAACAATCCTACAGCTCCGGCAAACGCTATCATTGCAGGAATCCAGAAGCACCATCTCCATGCCTCGTAGTGGGCTGCCGACGCCAGAATACTGGCCATCTGCTCGCTGTTCGATGTGTCAAGGCCTAAATTGGCCGCCACATTGGCTACCACCTCAGGATTTCCACTCATATCTTGTCCCATGTGCCCCATGATATAGCCACACAGAATGGCAACTATAGATGCCCCAATGGAATGCGATGTATTCCACACCGACATCTTCGTCGCAAGTTCTTGCGGCGGTATCCAGTGGGTAAGCAATCGGGCACACGGAGGAAAACCACTACCTTGGAACATATTGTTGAGCACCAGGAACACTCCAAACAGAAGCACCAGAGTGTTTACAAACTGGGGGCCGTCGCTGCTGCCGGTTATCAAGGCACTTATATCGGCACCAAATCCAAACGCCACATTAGCCACAGCACACAACAGCAAACCTATTGCCATATGATACCGGGCATTCATCCGGTCGGCAATAAAACCGTTCAAGAATCGCGACAAGCCATATATCAGGCCTATCACTGTCATTATCACGCCAAAGCTGGTCTTCGAAATGCCATACTCTGCCGTCAGACCGGGAATGGCAAACGAAAAATTCTTTCGCACGAAATAAAACAGTGCATAGCCTATCATCGTGGCTATTATTGTTCTGGTCTGCCAATATTTGAACAGCTTGGCAGCTGATTGTTCTCCTTTTTGTGCCATGATATCGTGGTTTATAGTTTATAGTTGGTCCGTTTAATTATTCGAATATAATTTATTTCGTAGTCTTACGCTTACGCCGCAAAGATAAATACATAAAAAACAATAAACAAATAAAAAGGAACAAAAAAGATAACTATTCGAAACTTTTTCGCTCATTTTCTCCATTTTTCACCTCTTTCCCAACAGTCGCACTCGAAATTAATCTATAAACCAAAGAAAATCCAAAATCTAATCTTTAACAGCAAATAACTTCCGCCGGCACAGCCTACGGAAAATAATCGCACAAAACGACCAAAAAAAACGAACATTTCAACTATATTTGCATATATTAACCTAATAATGTAATGTCAGCCCAAACGTACAACATACGCCGACGTTCGTCTTGGTCCGTATTTCTCGCTTGCATTGTGGCGGTACTGACCTTATCGGCATGTACTCAGCACACTGACGAGATATCCGATACCGAAAAAGAATATGTCCGGAATCTGATTTCTGAAGCAAAAAGCAATGCCGACTCCCTGCAGGCGCTCAACGACAGATTTGCAGCCGACGGTAACATCTACGGCATTATTCTCACGTGCAAAGAGCTGGGAAAGAAACTGCGCGACCGCAACCAGTTCGACGATGCCATCCGCATTCACTCCCACGGACTGGAGCGTGCGCTCGCTATCCACGACACCATCGAAAGTGTGCAGGCTCTGAACAACATCGGCACCGACTACCGTCGCAAGGGCGACATGATGAAAGCGGCCGAATTCCACTACCAGGCGCTTAACCTCGCCGAACAATCGCCCGACACTTGCTTCAACGCCCGCAAAAATCGTGTGGTTGCACTTAACGGAATAGGCAACATTCAGCTCACCCTCGGAAATCTCAACGAAGCCGACTCGGCATTCAGAAAGGCCCTCGCTGGCGAAATCAACCTGGGCAGCGCCCTCGGACAGGCCATAAACTATGCTAACATCGGCTCGATTTTCGAGAGCAAGGAAAACTACGACTCGGCATACCAATATTATTCCAAATCGCTAAAACTTAACATCGAAGCCAAGTCCGAACTTGGAATTGCTCTGTGCCACAACCACATCGGCAATATCCACGAGAAACTTCAACGTTACAACGAAGCCATCGATAGCTACCAAGAGGCTTACAACCTGATGAAGGAGAGCAGCGACCGATGGCATTGGCTCGAATCGAGCCTGTCTCTGATAAGAGTGTATCTCGAGCTAAACGACAACGGGAAAGCCCGTGCTCTCATGAACGAGGCTTTCGCCACTGCTTCCGAAATCAACTCAATAGAGCATCTTAGCCGTCTGAGCCTTCTTGCATATCGGCTTTACTCCAACGAGCACAATTATCAGTGCGCGCTCGAATACTATGTCAAAAGCCAGGAATATGCCGACAGTATGGCAAACGAAAAGGCACAAAGCAAGGTGAAGGATGTGATGGTTGACTACGAACGCGAGAAAGGCAACCGTCGCGTGTCCGACATCACAGCAACATACAATGCCGAAAAGAAAACCAAGCAGATGATTCTTATATCGGGCATAATTATTGTGGTGCTTCTGCTGGTGTTCATCGCTCTGCTCTGGTATTCGCTCAAGATGAAGGAGAAATCGCAAAAAGCGCTCAAACGTATCGACCAAATCCGTACCAACCTGTTGCGTAACATCACCCACGAATTCCGCACTCCTCTCACCATCATATTAGGACTCACCGACTTGTTGAAAAAAGACAACGTCGACAGCAACGAACGCCAAAGTTGCCTGAACTCAATCACCACTCAAGGCAACAACCTGCTGAGCCTCGTCAACCAAATTCTTGAGATGTCGCGACTCACAGCCAACATTGCCACACGCAAATGGCTTCATAGCAACATTTCACCTTTCGTTGGCGAAATAGTCAACTCTTACAGCGAATATGCCAAAAGCCGCGACATCACGCTTACGTTCAACTCGTCGTTCTTCGGCGAAATTGACTTCGTACCGGAATACATTACCAACATTATCCGCAACCTGATGTCGAACGCGCTGAAATTCACCCCGGCAAATGGTTGCATCGAGGTGGCCATCGCTCGCAACAATAACAATGTGGTCATCACTGTGGCCGACACCGGAACAGGCATCGAAAACGATGACCTCCCAAACATTTTCGAAACATTCTACCAAGGCAAGAACGCCAACCAAAACAACGGAACCGGAATAGGACTGTCATACATCTCTCAGATTGTCAAGAGCATAAACGGCCATATCACGGCCGCCAACCGTAAAGACTGCGGCGCCATTTTCACCGTTACACTCCCCACCACACGACCCGACAACGACGGCATTATGGAAACGGACAGCGATGCCGACACAACTGCCGTTGCCGAAATCGCCGCCGACACAGTTCCTGCCGATTCCGTACCTGCCGGTAATCGCGCTTCTGTGCTTATCGTCGACGACAACAACGACATTGCCCGATATATGCATACACTGCTAAAGGACAAATACAATCTTCTCCACGCCTCCAACGGCAAAGAGGCTCTTGAAATAGCAGAAACAACTATGCCCGACATTATCCTTTCCGACGTAATGATGCCCGAAATGGACGGATACCAACTGTGCAATGCTATTCGAGAATCGCAAATCCTGAACCACATCCCCATGGTGATTATCTCTGCAAAATGCGAGGATACCGACCGCCTGCAAGGCTTGAAGGAAGGGGCCGATGCATATCTTATCAAGCCGTTCAATGCCGACGAACTAAACATAATCATATCAAATCTGCTGGAACAGCGACGCATGCTCCGCGAGAAATTCTCTTCGGCTCTGAAGAACGGAACAGAAGAGTCGGTGCAACTCAATTCGCGCGACACTCAGTTTATCGAAAAGGTGTCAAGCTACATTCGAGCCAACATCAGCAGCCATGACATAAACCCCGACTCGCTTGCCGACCATATGTGCATGAGTCGCTCGCAACTGAACCGCAAGATTCGCGCCATCACCGATTTCAGCACCGGCGCCTACATAATACAGCTGAAAATTGAAGCTGCCAAACAGATGCTCACCAATTCATCCACTCCTATCGGTGAAATCGCCGCTGCCGTGGGATACGACGACACCAGTTACTTCTCACGCGTGTTCAAGCAATATGTGGGCTCCACTCCTTCGCAGTTCCGAAGCTAAAACCCCTGTTTTGCTCCGTTCCTACTGATTTTTGCGCTGATTATCCTAACGCACCGCACTACTCCCCACTTACCTTTGTAATGGTGAATGCAGCGCGCACATTGTGTTGCACGCGGTCCTTAGGATAAAATAGTACGAAA
>JAEDFO010000086.1 GCA_016292745.1 Muribaculaceae bacterium
ACAGAGCTGATGAAGCGAAACAGTGGCTCAATACGCTCGAGAATCAAGAAACTAACATCTGAATAGAGCGATTCCGAATATTTATTACATTTTTTTATTCTTCTTTTGCTTAAGTTAATTCCTTTTTGCTATTTTTGAGATTATATAAAAATCAGGAGTTAAATATTCATGAGAAAGCATTTATTCTTCGCGTTTTTATTATCATTGATAATGAGCGCATTATCTGTTGAAGCAGCCGAGGTGACCGATGTAATTACTAATGCCGGAACCATAAACCAGATCCAGGAAACAACCCAATATACCTCGTTTTCCGGCAAGTCGTTCACTTCGAGCGCTGTGTATGCAGGCAAGATAGCTGGTAAGAGCGGTACTATACAGATAAACAGAACTGAATCAAATAACATTGTCACCACTGCATCGGGCGGCACACTGAAGAAGATTAAGGTGGTTTGGAATACATCATTAACCACAGCCAACGCATTGGATGTGTATGCAAGCGACACTGCATATGACGTAGAGACAACTAAAAAACAAGGCACAGTGTTAGGTCAAATTGCATTTTCAGCTGCTGTTGAATCCGATGGCGAAAAATACACCGAATTCACTTTTCCTTCCGATGTCGCATATTCCTACTTTGCTCTGTTCGGGTCGGGTGGAGTAACGTATTCCGACCGCATTGAGGTAACTTGGGAAGAGACCGTTACTTCTTTGCTGCCTGTGTTCAGCCCGGCTTTTGATACCACCGGCCCTGCCTTGACAGCAAATGACGACGGCACATACTCGCTCGTTTTGACTCCGGGCGAAACATTCTCACTCTTGCCAACCACCGACAATGCTCCCGAAATAAGCTATAGCTCGTCAAACGAAAGTGTGGCTGCCATTGCCAACGGAACAGTTACGGCCGGCAGCGAGGGTAGAGCAACAATCACCGGATCGTGGAACGAAGTGCCTGACACTTGGGCCCCAGGCTCGGTTACCATAAAGGTTCTTGTCAGTTCAAATCCAGTGTATTACCTTGTGAAATCGGCTGATGAATTCGATGCCACCAAGAAATGCATACTTGTGGCTTTCAGCCCTAACTCATATGCCAAAGTGATGGGGCAACAACATGGACCATCAAACTATTATCGAGATGCCCTCGACATTGATATCGATGGCTCTGCAGTGCCAACTGAGCTGGATGTGGCGGTCGATGCCTCTGAATTTACTCTCGAAAAGATGCCTTCATCGTCAATCTCCTATAAGATGAACCTGGGCAATGCATATGTGAGCCTCGATGGCACAAGCACCCACCTTAAACAGGTTGAAAAGGATTATGCCACTGCGCTCGACTTGTCGTTCGACGCCAATTACCGTGTTTCGTTGGCTGTTAATGGCTACAACCGTGCGTTGGGTTACAACAACTCGGCAAACCCAACTCGTTTCGCCTCGTATGCCAAGGATAACCAGTATATTCAGGTGTATCTTTATCAAAAGCGATATGAGGAAGAAAAGCCGAGCGTTATCGTCGATTGGAATGGTATCGAACCCGGGGCCGAAGTTCCGTGCGAGCTGGTGTCGGATTTTGAGTTCCCATCGCTTACCGTTACTCCCGATGAGGCGGCCTCGTTGGTGCGCTATAGCAGTTCTAACGAATCGGTAGCTACCATCGACCCTATAACTGGCGAGATAACCAGGCTCGCAGTTGGCTCAACCACTATCACTGCAGCCATAAGTGGCGATGCCACATATCCTGATACTGCCGATTCTTACATCCTCACCATTACCGATAGCCGTGAGGAAGTAACACTCGTGTTTGATAGGTGGGATGTGTCATGCCCATTCCGTCTAGCTGATGAGTTCGTGTGGCCAACATTTAGTGCATTAGTTGATAACGAAGCCGACGATACGGCTCGGTATTTTGTGCGGTTCTACTCGAGTAATGAAGATGTGGTGGATGTAGATGAGGTTTATGGAGTACATGAAATTATGGGTCCCGGAGAGGCTGACATAATAGCCGAGATTCCTGCCGACTGCCCGCTGTATAAGACAGCCGGGCCGGTGAAATGCCATGTCACCATCACCCAGGTTGATGTAACCATGAGTTTCAGCCCTACATCGGTCGATGCTGAGGTGTTTGGCGAATTCAGTTTGCCGCAACTGACCATCGACCCCATTGATTTAGAGCTTATTGATGGAACAACCTACAGCTCAGGCAACAAAGATGTGGCTGAAGTTGATGAAACCACCGGCGAAGTCACTCTCTATAAGGCCGGAACTGTTGAAATCACGGCCTCGTTTGCCGGCAGCTATAATTTCAAGGCCGCTTCGGCTTCATATACTCTCAATGTTACTGACAAGCGCCCGACACCGCTAATCAGCTGGAGCTGCGGAACGGAGATGTCTCATGTACTGGCTGGGGCAGCATTCCAGTCGCCTACGGTCATGGTACAGGAAGACGAAGGCATCAACGTTGCCGATGTAATAAGCCTGCTCACCTACGATTCGTCAGACGAAAGCGTTGCTACTGTCGACGAAAATGGAAATGTGTCGGTTGTGTCGGAAGGAACGGCGGTAATAACAGCCGCAGTGCCACGCGGCGACCTCAATTATGCTCCCGTATCGGCTTCGTTTACACTTGTCGTTGCCGCGACATTTCCTGATGAGTATCGTCTCACCCATGCCGGCGAGACATTCAGCGATGGCGACCTTATTATAATCGGTGCCGAGGACAAAACCAATTTCGTAGTCAAGACCGACTATTCTCTATCCCTTCTAGCATGGGACGACAGTAAGCAGAAGCTGAAGCTAAAGGCCGTGAAGAAGTCAAGGATATATAATCGCAAGATAAAAGTGAATGTCGTCAAATATATTCTGGCAAACCATAGTTGGGAATGATGCACTTCATTCTCCTCTACTGAAGTTCTTGAATATTCGGGATGCAAATATTCCGACAAGGGCTCCTACAACCATAAAGAGGATGATGAGCATCGTCATGATGGCATTGTAGGCAAAGATGTTGAGATAGTGTTCAGACGGTGTTTCGGAAGAATTAAACTGCAAGTAGCTGACGAGAGCCTGGATTGTGCCGTATGCGTACATTCCAGGTATCATCGGCAATAGGGCAGGAAATGCCAAAACCTCGTAGGGACATCGATAATGACGCGAGGCAAACGATGATATTATGCCTATGCAGATGCTTCCGGCAAAACCGGCAAGAATGATGTTGATATGAAAGGATGAATTCATCATGGCAAAGCGGGTTGCATGACCTATGGCAGCGATGAGTCCGCACCAAGGCAGCAAACTGCGCGGGGTGTTGTTGATGCTTCCAAAACCTATTGCCGCCATACAGGCAAAGAGTCCATCGGTGAATAGTGTATTTATTTCCATTGTATATTTAATGTGAGTAATGCAAGACAAAGACCTAACGAAAGGCAGATGGTGGTAATGACAGCATCAGTCATCCTGCTTTGCGACACGACATAGTGGCCGTTGGTCATGTCGCTAATAGCATTGATGAATCTTATTCCCGGTACGAGCCACAACACAGATGTTCCCAAGGCTGTCTGTGGAGTGCTTCCAAAATCAAAGATGAAACACGACGATCCGACAATAGCGGATATATATGCTGCCACAATGGTTGTGAATCTTATGTCCCAATGCCTTTCAAGCATATAGTTCTTATATACATTGCCGATGACAGTGGCGGCAAACACCACTCCCATAGCATACCAGTCGCCATCAAACAGGCGGCAGAATGAGAGATTGGCCAATGCCGTAAGCATAATGACAATACATTTGTTCAGGCGTGGTTTCGATGTGATGATTTTCATCTGTTCGCAAGCTGTCTCAAGGGAAATGTCGAGGAATGACAAGCGGCTCAACTCCGTGACTGTCTGCAGGTTTATGCCGTTTTTATGTGTGTGGCCTACAAGACTGTAATTATGCCTATGGCTTGTGTCCCATACTGTCAATAATATGCGCGAGGGGAGTAGTGACAGGTCGGATATTATATCATAGCGTTTGGATATGCGCTCCACACAATGCTCTATACGCGAAGTAGTGGCACCGGCAGACAACATGGCCGTGGCATACTCCTCTATAAACTTGCATACATTCTTTATTCTTGTATGCTCGTCAGCTGGTATGGCACATGGTTCAGTAGTCATATTCGTCATCATAATCATATATTTTGTTGTCACCATACGAGATGATGTGCAATCGCTTGTTTATTTTCCAAGCCTTAACCAAGATTTTGACAACCGGCTTCAGAAGCACCGTTCCCAATGCAAGCGCCCATACGAGCCATGCGCATTGGCTTGCTGCAGTTTCATCAATAATGTATTCCATAATTCTCTATTACTTAATTACTTAATGATTTTTTTCGGGTGCAAAATTACTGCAAATAATAATAAGCGGGAATATTTGCCTATTGATTGTTTCGATAATGGTTATTTATAGGTATTAATAATCATAATTGATAATATTATCGAAAATAATAATAGCAGACTATTGTGCGTATGGTTTATTGGTTGTACTTTTGCAGCGTTTTTATAAATGATACGATTAGAATGGAATTAAGGCAACTGAAATATTTTGTAAACGTGGCTGAGACGAATAGTTTCAGTGAGGCTTCAAGATTGCTCAACATCACGCAAAGCACACTGTCGCAGCAGATAAAGCAGTTGGAAAATGAGCTGGGAGTAATGCTCTTTGAGCGTTCTTCCCATCGCGTATGTCTTACAGATATTGGGGAGGCATTCCTTCCCGAGGTCAAACGCACACTGCATGCCGCGGATGTGTGTATAGACAGGATGAACGATATCAAAGGCTTGAAGGCAGGCAGTCTTAACATCGGATCTACATTCTCCTTTATTCCGCTGCTCAAGGACACGGTGTTGCTCTTTATGAAAGAATATCCCGACATCAAACTCAATATTCATTGTCATAATATGGAGACCTTGATACGAATGGTGAAAGACCGTGAACTTGATGTGGCATTGAGTTATAAACCTACAAGCATAAGTCCTGAGATAGAGTCGCACATATTGTTTGACAATCAGTTGGCTGTCGTGGTTTCCGAGCATCATCCTCTCGCTGGGGCAGAAAAGGTTAAGCTCGCCGACCTCAAGCGCTTTCCATTTGTAATGCCAGCCAAAGGACTTCAGGCCCGCAATGCTTTTGATCTTCTGACAAGAGGCTCGGAAAGCCAGTTTAATGTAAGGTTGGAAATTAATGAAGTGAATGTCATCATCGACCTTGTAAGGTCGTCGAAGTTTCTTGTTACTGTTATCAGTCAGGCAGCGGTAAGTCATATTCCTGGCATCAAGGTCATCACCCTCGACCATCAAAACACGCAGATGGAGGGTTCGTTCCATATCCTCAAAGACAGTTATACCAAGCGCAGTACGAAGGAATTCCTCAAGATGCTTTGCGAAAACAAATCCTATAACATCGCATTGCTTGACATGCTGTAAAAATCGTTGGTAAAATATTTGATGTGGGATTGCTTTGAACTTTTGCAAGTAAATGAAACACAGATGGAAACATATTTGATTGAAAAAAATGCCCCAACAATATAAAGATTGAGTTTGAATTGAAATTGGTGGTGATGAGATTGCAAAAGTACTTGCTAAAGTACAGAACAGATTTACCACAATCCTAAACTACGCATGGTTTTGATATAGTTTTTGGCTAAAAATAGCAATTTTACGCCCTTGTTTTTGGGTTATGGTCGTATTTTTGGGAGTTTTTCGTTATTTTATGCCCATATTTTTGGGATTTTTATTAACTTTGCACTGAAAAAGTA
>JAEDFO010000033.1 GCA_016292745.1 Muribaculaceae bacterium
AACAAACATAAACTATGTTTCTGTTTGGTTCTGCGCTCGATTTGCACTATCTTTGAATAAGATAGGCTTCATCTCGGCATAACAAACATAAACTATGTTTCTGTTTGGTTCTGCGCTCGATTTGCACTATCTTTGCAGTCGCGTTCCTGGAGATGCAAGCAAATGGGCTTGCGCCGACGTTTAATCATTCAGATAAATCACTTATTTACAATATGATAGCAGTTACAAATCTTGGTATGCAATTTGGAAAGAGAATTCTCTTTCAGGATGTGAATCTCAAATTCACTCCAGGCAATTGCTATGGTATAATCGGTGCTAACGGTGCCGGAAAAAGTACGCTGATGCGAATTCTCTCGGGTCAGCTCCAGCCTACACATGGCTCTGTGGCTCAAGGACCGGGCGAACGTATGTCGGTTCTGAGCCAAGACCACTTTGAGTTCGACGAGTTCACTGTAATGGACACCGTGCTCCAGGGACACACTGTGCTTTGGGACATAATGAAGGAAAAGGATGCAATATATGCCAAGGCCGACTTTACCGATGCCGATGGTATCCGTGCTTCAGAACTTGAGGAGCGCTTTGCCGAACTCGAGGGCTGGAATGCTGAAAGTGATGCTGCAATGCTGCTGAGTGGCCTCGGCATTAAGGAAGACAAGCACTATAACCTTATGAAGGACATGAGCGGTAAGGAAAAGGTGCGTGTACTGCTGGCCAAGGCTCTTTTCGGCAACCCTGACAACCTTCTGCTCGACGAGCCTACCAACGACCTTGACCTCGACACAGTGGCTTGGCTTGAGGATTATCTGTCGAAATGCGAGAACACGGTGCTTGTGGTGTCGCACGACCGACATTTTCTCGATGCTGTGAGCACTCATACTCTCGATATCGACTATAATAAGATTCAACTGTTTGCCGGTAACTACAGTTTCTGGTATCAGTCGAGCCAGTTGGCTCTGCGCCAGCAACAACAGGCCAACAAGAAAGCTGAGGAAAAACGTAAGGAACTCCTTGAATTCATTCAGCGGTTCAGTGCCAACGTTGCCAAGTCGAAACAGACTACAAGCCGAAAGAAGATGCTCGAGAAACTAAATGTCGAGGAAATCCAGCCATCGTCACGACGCTATCCGGGTATAATTTTCACTCCCAGTCGCGAGCCGGGCAATAAGATTCTGGAGGTTAAAGGCCTAAGTGCAAGTGTCGACGGCAAGGTGCTTTTCAGCGACGTGAACTTCCAGGTTGAGAAGTGGGACAAGGTAGTGTTCCTGAGCCGCGACCCTCGCGCCATGACTGCATTCTTCGAAATAATCAACGGCAACTTGAAACCTGATGCAGGAACATACGAATGGGGACAGACCATCACCACAGCTTATCTGCCGCTAGACAACACTTCGTTTTTCAACACCGATATGAACCTGGTTGACTGGCTCGGGCAGTACAGTTCCGACACCAGCGAAATATATATAAAAGGATTTCTCGGTAAAATGCTTTTCTCGGGCGAAGAAGTGCTCAAAAAGGCATCTGTGCTTTCTGGTGGCGAGAAAATACGCTGCATGATTGCAAGAATGATGATGACCGATGCCAACACCCTGATTCTCGACTCGCCGACCAATCATCTCGACCTGGAATCGATCCAGGCTTTCAACAACACCCTTCAGTCGTTCAAGGGCAACATCCTTATGGCCTCGCACGACCACGAATTCATCCAGACCGTGGCCACTCGCATCATCGAACTTACTCCTAACGGAATCATTGACAAGATGATGGATTACGACGACTATATCACCGACGAACGCGTGATGGAAGCGCGTCAACGACTCTATAAAGACTAATCAATGTAACAATACTAATATTTGAGTAATTATGGTAAAGCATATTGTAACATTCAAACTCACCGGTACTGCCGACGAACGCCGTCAGGTGGCTGAACAATTCAAAGAGGCTCTGCTGAAACTTCCTCAGACAATCGATGTGCTTGAGAGCATCGAAGTGGGCATCAACGAAAACCCGGCCGAATCGTGGGATGTGGTTCTCACCGCTATTGTCCCGACAATGGCCGACGTGGAAGTGTATGCCAAGCATCCTGCCCATGTGGCTGCTGCTGGATTGCTTGCCGGTCACAAGGAGATGCGCGCCTGCGTGGATTATAACTGCTGACTCTTCGCTAAATTTTTGAAAAAAACATCGTTATAGATAGGCTATTTCAAAAATTATTGCGATATTTGCAAGCAATTAAGCAATTAGCCTTAGGATGTTATTCCATAGGGTTGATTTTTGTGCTCTATTTTTTTGATATTAACTACAATAAATAATAACGAAAGAAATGACTAAAGCAGACATTGTAAACGAAATTGCCAAGTCAACAGGTATCGACAAGGCCGACGTTCTTAAGACAGTTGAATGTTTCATGGATATCGTAAAAGATTCTTTAGCCCATGACAAGAATGTTTATCTTCGTGGATTCGGCAGTTTCATTGTAAAGACCCGTTCGCAAAAAACAGCTCGCAATATTTCAAAGAATACAACCATCATTATTCCCGAGCATAAAATCCCGGCATTCAAGCCAGCCAAAGTGTTCATGGAAGAGGTTAAGTGATTTTCGAACTAAATTTATTTACTAATCAAATAATTCTATAAAACGATGCCAAGCGGAAAGAAAAGAAAAGGCCACAAGATGGCTACGCATAAGCGCAAAAAAAGACTTAGAAAGAATCGTCACAAGAAGAAATAATTCAGAAACTTTCTAAATCAAGACACAGCAAGAACAAACCGATTAGTTATTTATGTTCGACAAAAATGCCTATCGAGTTTGTTCTTTGTGCTTTTTGGTGGAGCCGTCATCATTTGTTGAGGCTCTATGTTATGTCCACACTTAGTTGCCATGTGCAGCTCCCCCCTGAAGGGTATTCTGCCGGCACAACAGTAAATTATTATTACGTAAGATGAAAAGTGAATTAGTTGTCGACGTTCAGTCGAAAGACATTTCAATAGCATTGATTGAAGACGGCCGTCTGGTGTCGCTTCAAAAAGAGTCGCGCGATGCTTCGTATGCTGTTGGCAACATCTACGTTGCCAAGGTGAAGAAGCTTATGCCCGGTCTCAACGCCGCTTTTGTAAACGTTGGCTACGAGAAAGATGCATTTCTGCATTACCTCGACTTGGGGTCACAATTCAGCACTTACTCCGAATTTGTAAAGTCGGCATTGGCCGACACAAAGAAACAGTCTATTGTCAGCAAGGCAAAGGTGTTGCCCGACATCAACAAGAACGGCACTGTGGCCGACGTGCTAACCGTCGGTCAGGAGCTCCTTGTCCAGGTGGCTAAAGAACCCATTTCGTCGAAAGGCCCTCGCCTCACCACCGAAATATCGTTCACCGGCCGATATCTGGTGCTCATTCCCTTTAGCGACAAGATTTCAGTATCGCAAAAAATCAAAGCTACCGAGGAAAAACTGCGCCTGAAACAACTTATCGGGACAATAAAGCCTAAGAACTTCGGCGTAATCATCCGCACCTCGGCAGAGGGAAAGCGTGTGGCCGAACTTAACAATGAACTCAAGACTTTGCTCAAATGCTGGGAGGATGCCGTTGCAAAAGCTCAGCAGCTCCCGGTGCCTTCGCTAGTCTACGAAGAAGACAACCGTGCCTTGGGGGTCATTCGCGACATCTTCAGCCCTTCGTTCGAAAGTATCCATGTTAACGACGCCGAGCTGTTCCAGCAGCTCTACAACTATGTGAGCCTTATTGCTCCAGAACGAAAAGACATTGTGAAACTGTATGAAAAGGACGAACCCATTTTCGACAGTTTCAACATCACCAAGCAAATTAAATCGTCGTTCGGTAAGACTGTTTCGTTTAAATCGGGCGCCTACATCATCATCGAGCACACCGAGGCTCTTCATGTTATCGACGTGAATTCCGGTAACCGCACTAAGAGCGATTCCAACCAGGAAAGCAATGCCCTCGAAGTTAACCTTCGTGCTGCTGATGAAATCGCTCGCCAGTTGCGTCTTCGCGATATGGGTGGAATCATTGTCATCGATTTCATCGATATGAGCCAGTCGGAGCACCGCCAGGCTCTATACGACCATATGCGCGAAGTGATGGCTAACGACCGTGCCCGCCACAACATTCTCCCGTTAAGCAAATTCGGACTTATGCAGATTACGCGCCAGCGTGTGCGCCCTGCTCTCGATATTGTTACCTCCGAAGCATGCCCGTCGTGCTATGGCACTGGTGAAGTGCCCTCGTCACTGCTATTTACCGACCGTTTAAAGGAAAAGATTGATTACATCATTTCCCATCTGAAGATTGTGGAATTCACAATCTATGTTCACCCTTTCGTCGATGCATACCTCAAAAAAGGATTCATTTCGGAATACCGGCGCTGGAAAATGCATTTCAAGGCAAAGTTCAAGATTATCCCCGACCAGTCGCTCGCTTATTTGCAGTTTAAGGTGTTCGACAAGAATCACAACGAAATCGACGTTAAGGAAGATAAAGATACAAATAGCTCAAACACAAAGAAATAGTGTTTGAGCTATTTCGCTATTTATCCCGGATTCTTTATCCGCTCCTTTATTGTTGGTGCGTATTGTTTCGATACCGGCACCGTTTGGTCGGTGTGCTGCATCACCAGTGCCATGCCGCTGCTACGCCCTTCAACATGGTCAACGAGGCCGAGGTTGACAATGAATGCGCGGTGGCATTGCATTATTGCTGGTTGCCGGCAAAGGGTGTCGGCCACGTTTTTCATGCTGTTGCGAATCATTGCTTCGCGTGGCACACTGTCATGTAGGTAATGGATGCGGATATAGTTGCCTTCTGACGAGGCATAAATGAGTGCCGTATACGCAAATGCGCTGTGTCGAAAGGTCTTGCCACTTGTGGCGAGTGCTCGCAGTTCCGTAGCTGTGACATTCTGGGCCAGGTGCTGAAGAATTCAGATGAAGCATTTGATAATCTTGTTGGTTTGTATCGTTGATTGGTGAATGATGATTACAAAAACTGAAAAGCTCTTGCTTCGTATAGGAGCTAACCTTCATTTTGCGGTTGCTGTAGGACATCTGGCTTGCTTGTTCTTTTTGGAATATGCTTTTCGCGCCTACGGCATCGAAGATGTGATGATGCAGTTGTGTGGTGGCCATGTGTCGATGCTTTATGCTTTCACAGTTATGTTGGCTGTGGGATTTGCCATAGCAGGGCTTTATGCTTTGTCGGCCGCGGGCGACATACGACGGTTGCCACTGTTGCGATTGGTCATCTGGTTGGTGGTGGTTGTGTATTTCCTCCGCGCGGTCATTGGCGCCTATGCAGTGTGTGTTGATTTCTCGTGGTTGCAATTCAATTCGTCACTAGTGCCGGCAATAATTGCCTGTTGCTATCTTCCGGGACTGAAGCGGTAAGCCACATTATTAGAATGTTACGAGCCGTGCCAAGCTATTGCTTGCCACGGCTCGAATTGCGATGATTTGTAACGTATTGTGATTATTCGAATTCAACGAGAGGCTGGTTGGTGGCAATCACATCGCCAACATTAACCAGGACACGCTTAACTTTGCCTTCAATGTCGGCAGTGAGGTCGTTTTCCATCTTCATTGCTTCGTAAACAAGCACTTTTGTTCCAAGCTTAACGGTGTCGCCGGGCTTAACGCTTATTTCGAGCACCTTTCCACCCATCGGAGCCTTGAATGTCGGGCCGGTGATAGGTTCAACGGCTGCAGCCTCTTCCTTTACCTCTTCTTTTGCGGGTTCAGCGGGCTTGGTTGCCTGATATTCTGTTTCGCGCAGTTTGCGGAGGAATCCGTTGGCAACGGCAGGAAGAAGTTGCATAAGCAGGTATTCAGCATCGTTCTTGGCCAGTTTTACGCCGCCGAATTCTGCGAGTTCCGGATTCTCTGGCATCTTGTATGATGCAACATCGTAAGGATGCTCGGTGGCGTCGCCTGTGATTTGCTGACGGAATGCCGGGTCGATGGGTACCGGGGTCTTACCGTATTCGCCTTTAATAAGGGCGCTGAACTGGTTTGACACGTTGGCATAGTCGGCATTGCCTTTCTTGCGGCTGAGGGCAACCATCACTGCCTGGCTGCCTACAATCTGGCTCGTAGGAGTAACCAGCGGCACAAGACCGGCATCGCGGCGTACTTTAGGAATAAGGGCCATGGCATCGTTAAGAACATCTTCTGCGCCGAGCGACTTGAGCTGTGCCACCATGTTGGAGTACATGCCACCAGGAACTTCGGCTGTCTTTACGATGAGGTTTGGTTTCGGGAAGTTGAAGTAGTCCTCAATTGCATGGCATGCGTCGAGCAATGCCTCTTCATTATTGGCCTTGGCAGCTGCAATAGCTTCATCGAACTTGGCATCGATGTTCGCCGGAAGAGTGTCGTTGAGCGGGTCGAAGTCGTTGGGGAACGATTTCGCAAGGTCGAATGCCTTGAGCTCCTTGCGCACGTTCTTCAGCTCGGCGCGGATTTTACCGACAGCTTCCATATTTGCCTCAACTTCTACGCCGAGTTTCTTACAGAACACGTATATAAGTTCAATTGCCGGAGCTGCACTGCCTTCGCCAAAATACCAGATATTGGTGTCGAGGATGTCGACGCCGTGGATAATTGCCATCAAAGCCGATGCCAAGCCATATCCTGGAGTACAGTGGGTGTGGAAGTCAACCGGAACGTTGACGTTAGCTTTCAGCTTAGGCATGAGCGATGCAATGCGTGCAGGGTTAACCAGTCCGGCCATATCCTTGAGGGTGATAATCTTGGCACCCATCTCTTCGAAGCCTTTGGCTTTTTCAATGAAGTATTCGTCGGTGAAGATTTTCTTCTTCTCGGCAGGCTTTTTCCCGAATAAGCGGGCAAAGAATCCGACTTTTGCCTCTGGTTCGTCGTCTTTCGGGTCGACGGTATAGCAGACAGCACCATCGGCAATGCCGCCAAGTTCGTTGATAAGTTTTACCGATGAACGAACGTTGTCAAGGTCGTTCAGCGCATCGAAGATACGCATCACATTAAGTCCGTCCTTAATGGCTTCTTTGTAGAAACCTTCAAGAACCGTGTTAGGGTAGGGTACATAGCCAAATAGGTTGCGACCGCGGGAGAGAGCGGTAAGGAGTGATTTCCCACCCATTGCCTCGCTGATTGATTTCAGGCGGTCCCATGGGTTTTCGCCTAAGTAGCGCATCACAGAGTCGGGCACTGCTCCGCCCCATACTTCCATTGCATAGAAGCCGGCATCCTTATAATAAGGTAATAACCGGTTGATGCAGTCCTGGTTCAAACGAGTTGCAAATAGTGACTGCTGACCGTCACGGAGTGTCAAGTCGCGGATTCTCAATTTCTTGTTCATTACTATATTAACATTTAATGTTTTAGTACATCTTTTTTAAGTAATTCTCGCTTACAAAATTACATTTTTTCAAATATATAACGAATTAATTCACTAATTTTGTAAAATAAATTACTATAAAATTCAGATGTTCAATATATTCCGTAGTAAAGATACTGACAAGACTTTATTCTTCCACACCGATATACATTCGCATATTGTTCCGGGTGTTGACGATGGTTCGCCCGACCTCAACACTTCTGTCTCGCTGGCAAAGGAACTCAATGCTTTGGGCATCGAGCATATCATTGCCACTCCTCACGTAACCGAGGTTACTTTCGAGAATACAGCCGAAACTCTCAGCGCTCCCTTCGAATCGCTAAAAGCTGCACTAAAGGCTGAGAATGTCAATGTTGCCATCGAGCACGCGGCCGAATACCGTCTCGATGGGTTCTTTGAACGTTCGGCTCTCGAACCCAGGCAGTTTATGCTCTATCCTAACAATTACATTCTCATTGAAAATTCATTCATTCAGCAGGCCCTTAACTTCGAGCAGATTGTGTTTGACTTGAAGACACTTGGACTCACTCCGGTGTTAGCCCATCCTGAACGCTATGCTTACTATAGCACACGCAAGAAGGTGTACCAGTCGATGCACGATTTTGAAATACAGTTTCAGGTTAACATTCTCTCGTTCTCAGGCTATTATGGCCACGAGGTGAAGGAAACAGCGTTCTGGTTGCTGAAGAATGGTCTTGTCGACTTTATCGGAACCGACCTTCACCGTGCGACGCACATTGAACTGATAAAGAAGTTTATAGGTAGCAGCGACTACAAGAAGCTGGTAAAGAATGCCGATGTAAAGAACGATACAGCGTTCCGTTAAAATGGCTTGCGGTACTTCCCCTCTGTTCCATCTTCGAGAATGCTCAGATAACTGGCATAACGCGACTGACTTATAAGAGATTCGTCGACAGCTTTGAGCACTGCACATCCCGGCTCATGGGTGTGGGTGCAGTTGCCATAACGACAATTGGCCGATATGCGGAATATCTCGGGAAAGAAGTGCGACACTTCGTTGACATCGAAATCGATGGTGCCAAAGCCTTTCACTCCAGGTGTGTCGATAATGTAAGCATCGGAGCCTATAGCAAACATTTCAGAGAATGTGGTGGTGTGCATGCCAGTGTGGTGCGATGTGCTTACATTGGCAGTTCTAAGTTCCAGCCCCGGAATTAGAGCGTTGATTAACGATGATTTTCCAACTCCCGAATTGCCGGAAAACAGTGTTATCCCTTTCGATATAACGTCGCGCACTCGGTCGACTCCGTCGCCGGTGGTTGCCGACACTCCAAGCACTTCATATCCTATCGATTCGTACAGATACTTTATTGCCTCGTAATACTCGGCAAGTTCATCTGTATAGAGGTCGGTCTTGTTGATTACTATTGTTACAGGCACCTGGTATGCCTCGGCAGTGGCGAGGAAACGGTCGATGAAGGTAGTAGATGTAGCAGGTTCGGTGAGCGATACCACCAGAAGCGCACGGTCTAGGTTTGCTGCAATGATGTGCGATTCCTTCGACAGATTCGATGCTCGTCGTATTATGTAGTTAGTTCGTGGCGCAATCTTAACAATGAAGGCAGTGCCATCGGCATTTACAGTGATGTCGACAATATCTCCCACCGCCACGGGATTGGTGGTGCGTATTCCCTTGATGCGGAAATTCCCCTTGACTTTGCAGTTGTAGTCTTTGCAGTCGTCGGTCCTTACCACATACCAGCTTCCGGTATTTTTTATTACTCGTCCGTTCATATGCCAAAGTTAACAATTTTTCTGCAACAGCCCACCCATGGCCCGCAAGTTTTAATTTCTCACATTACTTTTTGCTGAAAAACCATTGTCATTGCAGGATTAGTGGTTCGAATAGCATAAAATTGTATTCATTTTAGACAAAATACTAATGTATTTGTTGGTTTGTCATACAAAACTGTAAAATTTCGGCTGAATATTTTAGCAATTCGATAAAAAGTATTACTTTTGCGGTGTAAAACATAGTTTTACAACATAAGTTAAATTTAAATAATTGCAAATGATTAATGTTGAAACTATGGGCATGTGGGCTGGTGAAGTCTGGAATGCTCTTGCACAGGATGGTACTCTGGGCGTGAAAAAACTTAAAAAAGTAACCAAACTTAAGGAAAAAGAACTGTATGCCGCAATCGGTTGGTTAGCTCGCGAAGGCAAGGTAAGCTTGGCAGAAGACGAGAATGATGTAATGGTATCATTAATCGGCTAATCACGATTCTAAAACTCCTATATAACTGAAGGGATTCCCCGTTGTGGGAGTCCCTTTAGTTGTTTGTTTGGGTGCTACGAACCGTACAAGAAACGCAAAATACTGTTTGAAATGGAAAAATCGCTTGTGCAAATGGCACTGTTGTAGTAATTTTGTATTTATAACTGTAATTGAACATCGCAATGTCGAGTAGGAAGGTGCTGATATTAATTATTGCAGCTGTGGCTATGCTGAGCAGCTGCAGCATTACCCGGCATGTGCCCGATGGCCAGTATCTGCTCGACGATGTGAAGATTGTGGTTGACGACAACGAGACAATCAAGCAAGCCGACCTGATTAACTATCTACGCCAACAGCCCAACCACGAGGTACTCGGGGGAATGAAGCTTCAGCTGATGGTGTATAACATCTCAGGCCGCGATTCCACCAGCCGTTTCAATCGTTGGATTCGTCGAATCGGTTCTGCGCCGGTGGTTTACGACCCCGTGCTCACTGATGCTTCGGTGACGCAACTCACCAAGGCGCTTCAGAATCGCGGTTATTTGCATTCGCATGTCACTGCAGACACTTTTGCCCGTCCGGATAAAAAGAAGATTAAGGTGCAGTATAATGTCACCACCAATTCGCCCCACTATATCTCATCGATAGCATACAACATTCCGAACGATACCATTCGCGACATTATTATGGCCGATTCAGCTTCGTTCCTAATAAAGCCCGACGAGCACTTTGATCGCAATGTGCTTGAGCAGGAGCGACAAAGGATAACAGCGCGCCTGCGCGACCACGGATATTACGCGTTCAACAAAGAATACATAACTTTCAATGCCGACACTGCCTATGGTGAGCGCTCTGTGAACCTGGTGCTGAATGTGATGCCTCCTTATCGTAACGACAAGATGCCGTTCTACGACAAGCATCGCCCTTTCTATGTGCGCAACGTGAAGTTCATTACCAACTACGACCCTATAGAGATGCACGACCCTAACAGCTTCAATGCAACTGATTCAATCCGTTATAATGGTATCGACATTCTCTACGGCGACGATAAATACATACGTCCGAGTGTTATCGACGAAAACTGCTTCATCACGCCGGGTAGCGTGTATAAAGCCTCGAATACCGACAAAACATACGAGTCGCTCAGCCGTCTGGGTATCATCAAGTTTGTGAACATCTCCTACAGTGTGGTGGGCGAAATCGATGGGGCAGTGTGGCTCGATGCCACGGTGCTCCTAACCAAAGGTAAGTCGCAGAATGTATCGCTCTCGCTCGAGGGAACCAATTCAGAGGGCGACCTGGGCTTCGGTGTCGGCACATCCTACCAGCATCGCAACATCGGTCATGGTGCTGAGGTGCTCACCACCAAGTTCAAAGCATCTTACGAAAGCTTGTCGGGCAATATATCGGGTCTTATCAACGACAACTATCAAGAGTATTCGGGCGATGTGAGCATTATGTTCCCTAAATTCAAATTTCCTTTCCTTAAAAAGAGTTTCAAGCAGAAAGTGCTTGCGACTACCGAGCTTACCACCACATTCAGCTATCAAGAGCGACCAGAATATACCCGTATAATTGCCGGGGCCGGGTGGAAATACCACTGGACCAACAAAAACAATATGACGCGTCACGTGCTCGACCTCGTTGACCTCAATTATGTGTATCTGCCCAAAAGCCGCAGTAATTTCCTCGATAGCATATCAAATCCATTGCTGCGATACTCTTACGAGGACCACTTCATCCTGAGAGCCGGATATGTGTATTACCACACCAATAAGTTGCCGAGTAATGGCTACCGGCAACGGTTTCAAAGCGATTTCTATACTTTCCGAGCCGGTGTTGAAACGGCCGGAAACTTCCTTTATGGAATGTCGAAGCTCTTTGGTCAGAAGAAACGCGACGATGGTTCGTACCGGGTATTCGACATCAATTATTCGCAATATATAAAAGGAGAAATCGACTACACCTACACTCATCGCTTCTCTCCCCGCCATATGGTTGCGTTCCATAGCGGGTTCGGTATCGGCATTCCTTATGGCAACTCCACCATCCTGCCTTTCGAGAAGCGTTTCTATGCCGGTGGCGCAAATGGCGTAAGAGGGTGGTCGGTGCGTACCCTTGGCCCCGGTGCTTTCCGTGGAAACAATTCTGTTACCAACTTCATCAATCAGTGCGGCGATATCCGGCTTGATTTCAACATGGAGTATCGCGCCAAATTGTTCTGGGTGCTCGAGTTGGGTGCTTTCATCGATGCCGGTAACATATGGACCATAAAGGAATATGATAATCAGCCCGATGGCGTATTTAAATTCGATAAATTCTACAAACAGATAGCTTTGGCTTATGGGTTAGGCTTGCGATTCGACTTCACCTACTTCCTGATTCGTCTCGACTTAGGTATGAAAGCCCATAATCCTGCAAAAGGCGAGGAGCCTTGGCCCATTTTCCATCCCAACTGGAGCCGCGATTCGGCAATCCATTTCTCGGTGGGCTATCCGTTCTGATTTTTATACTGCTTATTATGAAGAAATTAGTAATCTTTGACCTCGACGGCACTCTGCTTGATACTATTAAGGACCTTGGAACTGCCACTAATGCTGCGCTCGAAAAGAATGGCCTTCCTGTCCACAATATTGAATCCTATCCGCTAATGGTGGGCAACGGTGTGCGTAAACTTATTGAGCGCGCTCTACCTCAGGATTACAAGAACGACGACGTCATCGACAGAATTCTCGCCGATTTCAAAGAGTATTATAACGAGCATAATACCGATTTCACCGTTCCATACGATGGTATAATCGATCTTATGCGCGATTTGAACGATATGGGAGTGGCCATTGCAGTTGCCTCGAACAAATATCAGGATGCTGTTACGAAAATTATCGGCCACTATTTTTCTGAGTTCTCTATTATTGAAGCAGCAGGACAGCGTACAGGTGTTCCGGTAAAGCCCGACCCGTCGATTGTTTTCAGTATCCTCCTGAAAGCTGAAATTGCTAAGGACGATGTGCTTTATGTGGGCGATTCGGGTGTGGATATGGAAACAGCATGGCGCGCATGTGTCGATTCGGTGGGCGTTACTTGGGGATTCCGCACCGAGCAGGAACTGCGCACTAATCGTGCAACCTTCATAGTGCACAAGCCTATGCAGATTGCCGATATAGTACGAGGCGAGAATCTGGAAAGCTATTACAACAAGCGCTCCTGACTTTAGCTGTTAAAGGTTGAAGTTTCGGACCATCATCTTGTCGCCGGCCGGAGCTGTCTCATCTTTGAACAGCGGGCAGAATATCGTTTTCTCGGTTGAATTGCGTCCGTCGATATCGATGGCATTGTTAATCAGGGCATCGAGAAATGCAAATTCGCTCAGCTTGTCCTGATAGAGCAGGTCGACAATCTTCGACAGCTTGCCCAGTGCCGACGAACTCTTTTTCATTATTTTCCCTTGGCCTATGGCTCCAAAACCCAGCGATGTGAGCCCTACGTAGGCGCTGGCCTGTGATATCTTAACATTGGCGATATCGCTCTTCAGCTTCTTCAAATCGGCTATTTCCTGTGCACAGTAGCTGTGTAGCTTTGTTATTGAGTAATAACCGTCGTTGATAATCGACATATAATTAGGCGATGCCGAAAGAATAGAGCCTGAATCGTCGCAAACCTCCTTTTTGTATCTCAGTTTCACAGCCTTGCAGGTTTGTCCGGCATCGGTTTCGAGGTAATATGTACAAATGTCATAGCCGGGAATCATTCCTTTCAGGTATTTTTCTGCTTTTTCGCTTGCAATTGACAGGTCGCGATAATAGTTGTCGATTTCCTTCACTCCTGTTGTTTTTTGTCTTGGCCAGAATGCGCCCTCGGTGTCTTTGTGGGAAAACGCCATAACCGATACTACAGCCTGTGTTGAGCGGGCATCTTCTGGTATGTATGCCTGGCATTTGCTTTTCGATAGTCTGAGGTTGTAGAAAACAAACTTGGCGGAATTGCCGTTGGTGTTTGCAAGCCAGAACATAAGCTGGTGGCAAGCATTGATTGGAACGGTTATGGTTTGCGGTTCCATGGCTTCAAACACACTCAATTCGGCCATTATAGTTTGGTCGGCAGCAATCAGCAGGGTTTCTTTGTAGTCGTTGCGGCCTTCTTGTCCGTAGTCTGGGCCCAGCAGTTGCGACTCTCCGGCTGTTTTGTAACAAGCAACTGTGAACGTGAGCGAATTGTATTCGCCGTAGGTGTTGAATGCGATGCACGAGTTTTCAACAGCTTCGCCCCCGGCCGCAAGCACCAGCAACGGTGCCACTCCGGCAAGAGTGCTGCCTACAAGGGCACCGCCAACAGCTGCACCACTTGCTACAAACGACGCTCCAACAGCAGTTGCACCGATAGCAGCCGTAGCTCCGGCTCCTTCTTTGCCGGCAAGCACTCCGTGGTCGAGCGAGAAGTGGGTGCTTGTCTGTAGCAGGAAGCCTTTGTTTATGCGTTTTCCGTCGCTCATTTCGAAATATTTGCGTTGTGTGGTGCCGTCGTGCAGAATGTTGGATTTTTGTGTGCTGACATAATGCAGATAGGGTTTACACAGGTCGATGAGGTCGATTTCATCGGGGCACTGTGGCTTGGGGTGTACAAACAGTGTATTGTCGACTGGCTTCCCGCGATACACAACAATGTCGGCCACACCGAATGCCCCTACATTCATAGTGGTCTGTCCTCCATTTTCAAATCGCAGCTTGCGGCATTTGTTTATAGGGATTACTACATCACGGTTAGGAGCAGTGGCAATAAGAGGTGTTTCGTATATCAAGTTGTCGTCGGCATACACTCGTAGCACATCGTTGTTCATCACCCAGCTTTTGCCCACATAGCCAACGGTGAAGCTCACATAGTCGAATTCCTTTCCAACGTCGAATGCGGCATACGACACCACGTTGTCGTCCATAAAGTTGGCTTTGCGATAGAGTACGAAACCCTCGCTGAATTTCACTCCACCCATCGAGAATGTTATGTAGTCCGATTCGCCGGAATATAGCTGGTGCTCGACGCTGCTTCTTAGCGAGTAGGGTTGGATGTTCGATATAAGCTTGCATACATTGGGGAGTTTCTTCAGCCTTGGGTCGACTTCGCTTTCGATGCTGCCTTCTGCGGCGGTTGCTGCCGGTGATTCGCCGGCAGGATACACCCATGCGTCGACGATTGCCCCATATAGGCTATGGCTTTCTTGTTCGCTGAACACCGACAATTGGCTCACTCCGCTAACGTCGACGGTTATGCGTCGGCCGATGTCATCTTGGTTGATTTCATATTCATGGAGTATCTTTCCGTCGCCCTTAATCGTAATCCAGCCTTTGCCGTTGCTTGCGTTGCCCGAGTTTGCCGGTCCGGCAATAAAGCTCAGTGTTTGGTATTGCCCGTTCAGATTAAAGTGGGTTTGTGCCTCATTGTTGCCTATTAGGGCCATTTCCATCATCAGGAGCAGTCCGTAGTTATACTCGTTGTTTCCCACTTTCACCTTTTTGTATTTTGCTGTTGGCGATACCAGGAAATGTCCGGCATCGCGCAGCGCCTCGTTGTTATCCATTGTGTAGGGCATCAGGTCGCGGCACAGCATTTTCTTTGTGGGCTTGCCGCTTATAAGGTTGCCTGTATCTTTAGGTCTTTCGCCATTTTTCCACAGTGTGACCTCGCCGAAGCCTATTGTGCCTTCGCCTGTTACGAGCACAAACTTAAGTTCATCGGCACCTTTTATGTCGAGAGTCACGCGCTGATGTATATCGTAATATTTTATTGCTTTGTCGAAAATCTTCTTACCGTCGGCATATATGGTAACCACCCGAGGTGCTCCTCGGTAAGAATCGCTGCACAGACCTATGACAAATTTTATGGTATCGTATTTGCCTCCAAGCTTGTAGATGGCAAATCCCGGTTTATATGGGCCTGTAGTGCTTCCTATGGTGAATCCATGTTGCCATTTATATCCGCCAAACATGTCGATTGATGTGGGCATTTTGTGGCAATATGACTGTGTAGGTTTGAGAAGGCTTGTCAGATAGTGCAGCTGAGCATGCGCACTGTTTTGTGCGATTGCTGTTATTATTAATGTAAGGAGAATTATAATCTTTTTCATGGGCGACATGTTTTGTATGGTTGACTCTTTATGCAAATATACAGCAATATTTCACTTTTCCAATTATTTAGGAATATAATGTGCGTGTTTATGGTATTTTGAGCATAAAATGACAGAGGTGCTTCAATTATTTGAAGCACCTCTGTCGATGTATCGTTAATTAGCTGTCGCTTAAATTATTTTTTCTTGCGGTTGCCATAGCGGCTCATGAACTTATCAACACGACCTGCGGTGTCAACGAGTTTCTGCTTGCCGGTGAAGAATGGGTGCGACGAGCTGGTGATTTCAAGCTTTACTAATGGATAAGTGACGCCATCGATTTCAATAGTGTCTTTTGCTGCTACTGTCGAGCGAGTGATGAACTGGTCGCCGTTCGACATGTCTTTGAATACTACTTCACGGTAGTTTGATGGATGAATGTCCTTTTTCATTATTTTTTTGTTTTAATTATTATCGGTTTATATTTCACGTTGGTAGCGTGATATTTGTAATGGCTTGCAAATGTACTAATTCTTTTGCCAATAACAAAGTAAACGCCTGATTTTTTTTGAATAATGTCCTTTTTGTCGCATTTTCTGGATAGTTTGTCGAATATCTCACTATCTTTGCATACAGCATTGGCCCGATTCTCGGGCATTTGCAATTATATGGAAATGTATGTTTAAGTACCTATTGTTGTTTGTCTTAGTCGGCTCGCTTTCAGTCTGGGTTTATAGTCGGTGGAATGTTTGGTTTGTCAGTGCCCCCGAGGAGCCATATGCCTGTGCTGCCGAGCCTGAGCGGGTGGCTCTGCTCCCATCGTCGGATTTTGCATCACAGCGAATTGTCACTTGGAGATGTGCCGATACCATTGCAGCCTCGTCGGTGATTGTAGCTGTTGGTGCCGATACTTCGGTTGTTGAAGCGCAAGGGCAGATTGTTACAACCGATGGCGGTTGTGATGCATTCTATCGTGCTGTTATTGATGTTGCGCATGGTTCTCACTTCTCTTATAAGGTAACAACAGGCGACAAAGAGTCAGAATGGTATTCGTCGGCCACTCCGGCTAATGGTGAAATCCGTAAATTGCTGTATATTGGCGATGTTCAGGATACTGTTGGAGGTCTATCACCGAGGGTGCTCCACGGCGTATTTGATGCCAACCGTGATGCCGATGCCGTGCTTTTCGGTGGCGATTTGGTTGAGGCTCCGCTTGACCGTTATTGGTCGAACACGTTCAATTATCTCGATTCAATAGCTACCTCTATTCCGATGATTGTAGCATCGGGTAATCATGAATATCGCAAAGGATTTCCGCCAAGTATCGATGCGCGTTGGCCGGCTTCGTTTGCCTACGATGCCAACGGAGCTGCCATGAGCCCTGCCTGCTATTCAATAGAGGCGCCAAATGTGCTGATTGCTGTGCTTGATGTGAAGAGTATGGTGCGCGGTATTCCTGTGGTTTCACAATATTTATGGCTTCGCAATTTGCTGGCATCGGCAAAGCCTGACCAGCGAAAAATTGTCATGCTCCATTTTCCGCTCTATTCGGTGCGTCCTGGTAAGAACAATTATTTGGAGCGCTGGGCATTTGGCTCTTTGGCTTGCGACTACGATGTCGACTTTGTTCTTACTGGCCATGAACATGGCTATATGCGAAAAGTTGACCCCGACGACGGCACTCCGGTGTATGTCCTGTCGCATTGTTCGCCAAAAAACTATAAACTAAAGGATGCCGACGACGGCGAGGTGATTATAGGCGGCCGACGGATGTATCAAACCATTACTTTCGATGCCGACAGCGTCCGCTATCGTGCATACGATGCTACCGACGGTGCATTGCTCGATTATTATTCATTTAATTAATATTGATATGAAAAAGCTTTTGTATTCAGCATTCCTGGCTACTATGTTGATAGCCTGTACAGGTGGCAGTTATAATGTAACTGTCAAGTGCGACAAATCCATCGACAACACAGTTGCCTATATGATTAATTACGACAGTGGCGACACCATCGATTCGGCCACAGTTGCCAATGGCATGTTTACGTTTGCTGGCAAGGTGGAGAAGCCAATTATGGCTCGCATCCTTTATAAAGGTGGACGTCAACGCTTTGTCCTTGAAAAGGGTAATATTCTTGTAGTTGTCGACAGCGGATATGTTGAAGGAACTCCCCTGAACGATTTGATGCAGGCAAACAACAATGCTGCTGAGGCCTTACAGAAGGAGTATGCGGCTATACACAACGATTCCACCATTTGCGACTCCATCAAGCAAATCAAGTATGAGGATGTCGACGCCCGTTACAACAAGATGATGAACGAGTTTTTTGAAAACAACAAGGAGAATCCACTTGGCTTGGCTGCTTTTATCGAGATTGCCTTCGATTTCAATTCTGAACGACTCGATTCAATTCTTGCAACTTGTCCCGATGGATTCCGCGACTATAAGCGTGTGCAAAAGATGATTACCTTTGCACAAAACAAGGCTGCTACAGCCGTAGGAAAGAAGTTTGCCGATTTTGCCATCACTGCTGAAGATGGTGTGGTGACCAAACTGAGCGATTATGCCGGAAAGGGCAACTATTTGCTCGTCGATTTCTGGGCAAGCTGGTGTGGACCATGCCGTCGTGAAATTCCAGTTATAAAGGAGATATATGAAAAATATAAGAGTCAAGGTCTAAGCGTGCTCGGTGTTGCAGTATGGGACAAGCCTGACGACACTATGCGTGCAATCAATGACTTGCTGATTCCGTGGCCTCAGATTATCAATGCCCAGAACGTGCCTACCGACCTTTATGGCATTAATGGCATTCCTCACATCATGCTTATTGGCCCTGATGGGACAATTCTGAGCCGTGGCCTACAAGGCAACGAACTTAAGGCAAAGGTTGACGAAATAATGAGCGCCGCCAAATGATAGGGTAGTTCTTGATATCGTCTAAATTGCTGCGGGCGAAGTGCTGACAATGGCACTTCGCCCGCAATGTTTATCGGTTTGTGCGCTTGCAATGCTGTGTAGAGGCAAATTTTTCAGTACTTTTGTACCGAAATTATGAAACATGACAGCAAACATATAAAGGCCCTGGTGTTTGATATGGATGGCACTCTCTGGGATGCCACCGAATCGTATGCCGAAGTGTGGAACGAGAGCATGCGCCAGCTTGGCATATGTCGGAGTGTCAATGTTGCCGATTTGCATAAGCTTATGGGGGCGCCTGTCGATGCAATGATTGATTCCCTGGTTGGAACCGACCACCTTGGTATGAGCCACGACGAGTTCCTGGGATTGCTTTATACCAATGAGCGCACTATGATGCCACGTCTTGGCGGTGTACTTTATCCCGGAGTGTTTGATGGGTTTGTCAGGTTGTCGTCGCACTATCGGCTGATGCTGCTCAGTAACTGTTCGCCAAACGGCCTTATCAACTTTATGGGCTACACCGGTCTTGGCCCTTTTGTGGCCGACCATATCTGTTACGGCGATTCACCCCGACCAAAGTCGGAAAACCTCAGGATATTGCTCGAGCGTAACGGAATCACATCAGCCGAGGCTGTGTATGTGGGCGATACTCAGAGCGATTGCTACGAAGCTCATAAGGCGGGCACAATTTTTGCATTAATGGAATATGGTTTCGGAAATGCCGATGATGCCGATTTGCGTTTTGCCTCATTTCATTCGTTAACCGAATATTTTGAAATTTAATAATAACATTATGTATCCCGAAGATTTCAAAGAAGAGAAAGAGTTGAGAAAAAGCAAGATTGTAGAGGCCTTGAATGGTGCCGATGCAATATTGCTTTCAGACAATGCCAATTTGTTCTATACATCGGGCCGCGTGTTCAGCGGTTACACCTATATCGATGCTTCGGGCAACGAAATATATTTTGTCCGTCGTCCTGTAGGCTTGAAGGGCGATGAGGTTGAATATATCCGTAAGCCCGAGCAGATACCCGCAATTCTTGATAAACGTGGGTTGTCTATGCCTAAATCGTTGGCTCTTGAACTTGACCACATCAGTTATAACGACGTCGTACGTCTAAAGAATGTGTTTGCCGATTCTGAAATAGTGAATGGCTCGGCTGTGATGCGACGTGTACGTTCGCAGAAAACTGAACTTGAAATATCTATGCTTCGAGAAAGTGCCATCCATCATCGAGAAGTGTATAGTCGAATCGAAAAGGTTTATCGTCAAGGTATGACCGACATAGAACTGCAGATTGAAATTGAGCGTCAGCTCCGTCTTGCTGGCAATCTCGGCCAATTCCGTATATCGGGGCAGTCGATGGAGATTTTCATGGGTAATCTGCTGTGCGGCGACAACGCTGATGCTCCTACTCCATACGATTTTGCCATGGGTGGCGCCGGGCTCGACCCGTCGCTCCCGGTTGGTAGCAATGGCACCCAGATTAAGCCTGGAATGTCGGTGATGGTGGATATGTGCGGTAACTTCACCGGCTATATGACTGATATGACGCGATGCTTCTATGTGGGAAGCCTTTCCGATCTGGCCCGCAAGGCTCACAACACGTCAATTGCCATTTGCCACGAGTTGCAGCATATGGCAAAGCCTGGTACTCCAACGGCATCAATGTATGAAAAGGCTGTGGCGATGGCTGAAGAGGCTGGATTGACCGATTATTTCATGGGCCATGCACAGAAAGCCGGTTTTGTAGGCCACGGTGTAGGTATTGAAGTGAATGAATTGCCGGTGCTTGCGCCTAAGAGCCGCGACGTGCTTGCAGTGGGCAATGTAATAGCCATTGAGCCAAAATTTGTGATTCCTTCGGTTGGCGCTGTAGGTATTGAGAACACTTATGTTGTAACCGAGGATGGCCTCGATGTCATTACTGATGCTCCGGAAGATCTTAAGGAACTGTATTGATAATTTCTTTTAATTATTTGAATGCCAATAATAAGTGAAATAGTTCAGCAACGCATCGACAATCACCTGCGGCGCAAAACATTTTCCACAGTAGGAGCGGTTGCCGATTCTCTCCAGCGACAATGCTTTGTCGTTGGAGGCTATGTGCGCGACATTTTCCTCGATCGACATTCCAAGGATATTGATTTTGTTACTCTCGGCAGCGGTATTGAGGTTGCGGAAGCGCTTGCCAAGAAACTGGGCGAGGGCGCTACACTTGCGGTGTTCCGAAATTTCGGAACCGCACAGGTGAAGTATCATGGGCTTGAACTCGAGTTTGTTGGTGCCCGGAAGGAATCGTACAGCCACGACAGCCGTAAACCGATAGTTGAAGACGGTACACTCGACGACGACCAAAAACGTCGCGACTTCACCATCAATGCTATGGCAATCTCAATAAATGCCGACTCTTACGGCTCTCTCATCGACCCGTTTGATGGTATTGGCGACTTGGAACGCAAAATCATCCGCACACCCCTCGATCCCGACATCACTTTCAGCGACGACCCTCTGCGGATGATGCGTGCAATCAGGTTTGCCACTCAACTGAATTTCGATATCTATCCAGAAACCTTTGCTGCCATTGAACGCAACAAGAACCGTATATCGATAATTTCCGGTGAACGGATAGTGGAGGAAATGATGAAGATGATGCGAGCCGACGAACCGTCGCGCGGATTTCGCCTGATGCGCGATTGCGGTCTGCTCGAATTGATTTTTCCCGAATTGCTTGCGCTTGCCGGTGTCGAGGTGGTAAATGGTCGCGGTCACAAGGATAATTTCGACCATACTCTGCAGGTGCTCGACAACGTGGCTGCACATACCTCAAATGTATGGCTTCGATGGTCGGCTCTGCTTCACGATATTGGCAAAGCTCCTACTAAGAAATACGATGAAAGACTCGGATGGACTTTCCACAATCATAACTATGTAGGCGAGAAGATGATTCCTCGTATTTTCCGACGTATGAAGTTTCCTCTCAACGACAAGATGAAGTACATCCAGAAAATGGTGAGCCTACATATGCGTCCAATTGCTCTTGTTGAAGACGAGGTTACAGACTCCGCTGTCCGTCGTCTGCTCTTCGATGCTGGTGACGATATCGACGACCTTATGCTGCTGTGCGAGTGCGACATAACCTCGCGAAATCCCGAGAAGGTGCGTCGCCTGCTCAAAAATTTTGCGTTGGTGCGTCGGAAATTGGTTGAACTCGAAGAGAAAGACCGTATCCGCAACTTCCAGCCACCGGTTACAGGCGATGAAATCATGACGATGTTCAACTTGCAGCCGTCGCGGATTGTGGGCGAATTGAAAGAAGTTATCAAAAATGCAATTCTCGACGGAATCATTCCCAATGAACGCTCAGCTGCATTGCAACTGCTTGTCAATACTGCGGCTGAAAAAGGTTTGAAACCAGTGTAATAATACATTTTTATAGCGATGCTGGCAGCCGTTACTGTCGGTATCGCTATATTTTGCCCCAATCTAACCTGTATTCACTTTATTTAAGATAATATTTGTGAATATGTCGATTTGTATTATTTTTGCAGAGTTTTAGAACAGTGGCAACCAAACAAATAGGAAAAAATTATAATACTATAACATCTGTTTTATGAATAAACCTATATTTTTTGTAAGTCTGATTGTATTGGTAGGAATTCTGTTTCCTTCTGTGGCGAACGCTCAACAACTCTCGTCGGGATATTTTACCGACGGATATCTTTATCGTTTCAAAGCTAATCCTGCTTTTGGCAACGACCAGTCGTTCGTGTCATTTCCTGGTGTTGGCGACCTTAATGTGGCTTATCGCGGTAATGCTCGCTTAACCGATTTCGTTTTCCGTAAAAATGGTCAAGATGTTACATTCCTTAACGAGAATGTTGGCACTCAGGAGTTTCTTGGGAATCTTAACGATTATACCCATCTTGGCGTTTCTGCAGCCATTCCGGTAATGTCGTTCGGATTCAAGGGATTCCACGGTTACAACACAGTTTCTGTTTCGGCAAGCACAAGTGCATCGCTGAAAGTGCCGAAAGATCTTTTCCGCTTGCTTAAGGAAGGGACCAATATACAGAGCTACGATATTAGCCATGCTGCCGCTCATTTGACAGCTACTGCCGAGGTTGCTTTAAACCACTCTCACCAAATTACCAAGGACCTTCGCATCGGTGCCACTCTTAAAATACTTGTCGGTGCTGGCGATCTTGATATGAACTTCGAAAAAGCAAAACTTACACTCGACGGCGATTATTGGACAGCTGTAACCAACGGTAAGGTGCAGGCGAGTGTGAAAAATATGGAGTTTATGATTGATGAAAACAATGAATCGGGCGACGAATATGTTGATGATTTTGATTTGGGTAGCTTTGGCATCAGCGGATTTGGTGCGGCTATCGATCTTGGTGCCGAATACAAGTTCCGCGACTTCAAATTCAGCCTTGCTTTGCTTGACCTTGGTTTCATGCATTGGTCCGACACTTATGTGGCTTCTACCGATGGCGACCAGACTTTGAAAATCGACAAGTATGCCTTCGAAAACAATGTTGAAGACGGTGGAATGGGTGACGAATGGGAGGAAATAGGAGATAACCTTTCCGACCTCTACGAACTTAAGGACATGGGTAACATTGGTGGGCGTTCCACTTCGCTTGCTACTACCATGAACCTCGGTGTGGAATACACATTGCCGATGTATAAGAAACTTAGTTTCGGCTTGCTTAACACCACACGTTTCCAGAGCGATTACACTTGGACCGAGTTCCGTCTGTCGGCCAACTTTGCTCCATGCAAATTCTTCTCGATGGGCATTAACGGTGCTGTAGGCACATTCGGCTCGGCATTCGGTTGGATTGTCAACTTGCATCCTACGGGCTTCAACCTGTTTGTAGGTATGGACCACACTATCTTTGGTCTATCTGAGATGGGCATCCCCTCCAGCAAGGCTACAAGTGTGAATCTTGGCGTCAACTTCCCGTTCTGATAGTGCTCACAATATAAAACATAATCGGCAGATATGCGTATTAGCGTATCTGCCGATTATGTTTATGATATGGGGATGGTTATCCGTTCATCGAGAGCAGCAGCTCTTCGTTGTTGCGGGTGCGTTCCATCTGGTCGCGCATGAATTCCATTGCCTCGATTGATGTGCGGTCGCTGAGGAAGCGACGGAGAATCCACATGCGGTTAAGGGTATCGCTCTTAAGCAACAAATCGTCGCGGCGAGTGCTTGATGCCATGATGTCGACAGCTGGGAAAATGCGCTTGTTCGACAGTTTCCGGTCGAGCTGAAGCTCCATGTTGCCGGTACCCTTGAATTCCTCGAAGATAACTTCATCCATCTTCGAGCCTGTTTCGGTAAGGGCTGTGGCGATGATGGTAAGGCTGCCCCCGTTTTCAATGTTACGGGCTGCACCGAAGAATCGTTTCGGCTTTTGCAGTGCATTAGCATCGACACCACCGGAGAGAATCTTGCCCGATGCAGGCGACACAGTGTTGTAGGCACGTGCAAGGCGGGTAATCGAGTCGAGCAGAATCACAACATCGTGACCGCATTCCACAAGTCGTTTTGCTTTCTCAAGCACGATGCTTGCTATCTTCACGTGGCGCTCCGCTGGTTCGTCGAATGTCGAGGCAATCACTTCGGCATTAACGCTGCGAGCCATGTCGGTTACTTCTTCAGGACGTTCGTCGATGAGCAGGATTATCATATAGGTGTCGGGATGGTTCTCAGATATTGCGTTGGCGATATCTTTCAGGAGCACTGTCTTACCGGTTTTCGGCGGCGCTACGATAAGGCCACGCTGGCCTTTGCCTATTGGCGAGAACATATCGACGATGCGTGTGGATATGTTGCACGATTTTCCGCTTGTAAGGTCGAATTTTTCGTCGGGGAACAGTGGTACAAGATGCTCAAACGGTACTCGGTCGCGCATGAATTCGGGTGTACGGCCGTTAATCATATCAACACCGCATAGCGGGAAATACTTCTCGCCTTCCTTTGGTGGACGTATCGGGCCTTCAATCACGTCGCCGGTCTTTAATCCGTTAAGCTTAATCTGCTGTTGCGACACGTAGATGTCGTCGGGCGAGGTGAGGTAGTTGTAGTCCGAAGAGCGCAGGAATCCGTAGCCGTCGGGCATTACTTCGAGCACACCGGTGCCTTTGAGTATTCCTTCAAAGTTGTATTGTTCTTTTTCCGGAATCTGTGTTGCTGCATTGTTTTGCTGATTCTTGTTCTTCTTGCCTTTCTTTTTCGAGGGCTTTTCCACTTCCGGCTCCTGGATTATGATTGGAGCATTTGCTGCTTCCTCGGCGGCAATGCGTGCAGCCTCTTCAGCAGCCTTGGCAGCTTCTTCGCGTTCTTTGGCCGAACGTGGGGTGAAGAGTTTCTTGGTGCTTTTGGGGAAGAACGACCCGAGAGAAGTGGATTTCGGGTTGAATGCTTCGCCAAACAGCGATTCGAAATCGTCTTTGGCTGGAGCTTGGATTTCGCTGTTTGCCTGAGCGTCGATATCGCTTGTGATGTCGTCGCTCTGTTGTTCAACATCGCTGGCATAGGTATCAACAGGAGTTGCGCTTCTGTGCACTGCGTTCTCGTTGCTTTCTTCCTTAGGCTGCTCTGATGCTGTCGGTTCCTCTGCTTGAAGTGTAGCGGGTTGCTGTGGTTCTGTTGTCTCAGCAGCAGGTGATTCGGCTTCGCTTGCTTTTTGTGCAGCGACAGTTTTTTTTGTCTTTCTGCTTTTTGACGCTGCTTTTTGTTCCGGCTCAGCATTTTCGGCCGGTGCATCTACAGCAGCTTTAGCATCATCGGCTTTTGCCGGCTCTTTCTCTTTTGTGGCCTTTGTGGTCTTGCGTTTCTTGGCAGCTGCCTTTTGCGCTTGCGATTGAGCCTGGGCCTGGGCAAGGTCGATTGCCTGCTGGTCGAGTATCTTATAAATCAATTCATCTGTTTCGATGTCGTTAATCTTTTTTAGCCCCATTGACTTGGCAATTTCTTTCAATTGCTCTTGTCCCATTGAGTTAAGTTCTTCAATGTTGTACATAAATGTGAGATTGTGAAAAACACGCATATTACTCATACACATTAATAAATATGTTGGTAATAGTTTGCTTGTACTTATTGTTTGAAAAATATAAGTGTATATTTGGAGGTGCCACCGTTCGATGTATCGACGTATCTACATGGTGGACTTTTTGCGAATAACTCTGCAAATTTACTGCTTTTTTATAAAAAAACAAATATGGCGCCAAAAAGTTTTTTTGCGCTTGTTTATATGCTTGGGATGCGCTATCTTTGTATAAGATAGGCTGCACTCGGCATA
>JAEDFO010000087.1 GCA_016292745.1 Muribaculaceae bacterium
ATGGGAACCGACCGACAGCAAGAGCTAACAAAGAAAAAGCGAGCGGGCCGGATTGGCTCGCTCGCTTGCGGTATGGACGGGACTCGAACCCGCGACCCCCTGCGTGACAGGCAGGTATTCTAACCAGCTGAACTACCACACCATTGTTTGGGACTACAAAGATATATCTACTATCCGGTATTTGCAAGCGTTTGGCTGAAAATGTCGGAATTTTTCTGAAAAATGTTGGTGTGGCACTCTGTATGGATGTTCTTCCGGCCGACTACCTCCAGAAGAACTTTACAGGCGTCAAAGCGATGCCAGCGAGGTGATTTCGTTGAGCAAGTCGGCTGCTTCCTTTACAGTGCCTACATTGTTAACCACGATTGAGCGGCGGTCGTTTTTCTGGCGCAAATCGCATCGGGTGGGATATTTCTGAAGGAAGCTGAGAATGCGGCCGAACGCTGCCGACTGGTAGTAGGCCTGGTTTTCTTGTCCAACGAAGTACATATACATCCGTTTTTGCTTTAGCGCAATCTTTTCAATGCCGAGGGTACGCGCAATGCGGCGTAGGGTGACTATGCGTATCAGTTCCATTGCCATTGGAGGAATCTTACCGAATCGGTCTTCAAGGCGGCGTTCGAAGGCTTCGACGTCGGCTTCGCGCTCCATGTTGTCGAGTTCCTGATAGAGCGATATTCGCTCGTTTTCCTGAGGCACATAGTCGTATGGGAACATGAGTTCCATATCGGATTCGATTACGCAGTCGGCGGTGTAGGTCGTTTCGTCGTCGGAGCGGGTGGCATCGTCGAAAGTGTCGCTGAATTCTTCGGTACGAAGTTCAATGACGGCTTCCTTGAGTATTTTCTGATATGTTTCATATCCAAGGTCGGCTATAAAACCACTCTGCTCGGCGCCAAGGAGATTACCGGCTCCGCGTATGTCGAGGTCCTGCATGGCAATCTGTATTCCGCTGCCAAGGTCGGAGAAACTCTCGATAGCCTGCAAGCGTCGGCGCGAAATTGGTGATAGCGGCACATATGGCGGCACGAGCAGATAGCAGAAAGCCTTGCGCGATGAGCGGCCCACGCGGCCGCGTAGCTGATGGAGCTCACTGAGGCCGAAGTTCTGGGCATTGTTTATGATGATTGTGTTCACGTTTGGCATGTCGATGCCCGATTCCACAATGGTAGTTGCCAGAAGTATGTCGAATTCGTGATTGGCAAAGCCGAGAATTATCTGTTCGAGCTTTTCGGATGGCATCTGACCGTGGCCCACCACAACACGTGCATCGGGGATTAGTCGGTGCACCATTGCCTCAAGGTTGTAGAGTTCTTCAATTCGGTTGTTGATGAAGAACACCTGTCCGTTGCGCGAGAGCTCGAAGTTGATGGCTTCGGTAACTATTTCGTCGTTGAGCGACGACACAGTGGTGAGGATTGGGTAACGGTTTGGTGGAGGAGTGGTGATAGTGGTCAGGTCGCGCGCGCCCATTAGCGAGAACTGGAGTGTGCGTGGGATAGGAGTAGCCGAAAGGGTCAGGGTGTCGACGTTCACTTTCAGTTGCTTGAGTTTTTCCTTAACGGCAACGCCGAATTTCTGCTCTTCGTCGACAACGAGCAGTCCGAGGTCCTTGAATTTGATGTCCTTGCTGATGAGCTTGTGCGTTCCGATGATAATGTCGATTTTGCCATCGGCAAGTTCGGAAACAATACGCTTGATGTCCTTGGGCTTACGCGCACGGCTAATATAGTCGACCTTCACAGGGAATTCCTTAAGGCGGTCGGTGAAAGTGTTGAAGTGCTGATAAGCGAGGACAGTGGTGGGCACAAGCACAGCAGTCTGCTTTCCGTCGGTAGCAGCCTTGAAAGCGGCACGAATGGCCACCTCGGTTTTTCCAAAGCCCACATCACCGCAAATCAGGCGGTCCATTGGGCGTCGCGATTCCATGTCGGCCTTCACGTCGGTTGTAGCCTTGAGCTGGTCGGGGGTGTCTTCGTAGATAAACGAAGCCTCGAGCTCGTGCTGCAGATATCCGTCGGGCGAAAAAGCGAAACCGTCCTTCTGCTTTCGAGCGGCATACAGCTTGATGAGGTCGCGCGCGATGTCCTTGAGCTTGCTTTTTGTCTTGTCCTTGATTCGGTTCCATGCGCCGCTGCCAAGTTTGTTTAGGCGCGGCTCCACGCCCTCCTTGCCGCGGTATTTGGCAAGTTTGTGGAGCGAATGGATTGAGACGAAAATAATGTCGTCGTTCATGTAGACGAGTTTAATCATCTCCTGTGGAGTGCCGTTGACGTTGGTTCGCACAAGACCACCGAATCGGCCTATGCCGTGGTCGACGTGGACAATATAGTCGCCCACCTCAATCGAGTTGAGCTCTTTGATTGAAAGTGCAAGTTTACCGGAACGAGCACGTTCGCTCTTGAGGCTGTATTTGTGGAATCGGTCGAAAATCTGATGGTCAGTGAATACGCACACCTTTGCCTCGTTGTCGACAAATCCCTCATGGATGGTTCTCAGAATTGGAGTGAAAGGAATTTCGTCGCCACGGTCGGCAAATATGTCGTGCAGGCGCTGCGTCTGTTTCTCGCTTTCAGTGAGGATGAACAGCCTATATCCGCCAGCAAGGAGTTCGGTGAACGATTTGCTTATCAGGTCGAAATTCTTGTGGTAGATGCCTTGTGCCGAGAATGGGAAACGAATCAGGGCACCGGGATTATCGGCATCGGGAGCAGCCGAGTATTCCACCACTCTGAACTGAGCAATCCGTTGGCTGAATGCACTGAAGTCGATAAGATTGGCCAGAGCATCCTTGTCGCCCTCATTTGCAATAAGAGTGCTTTCCGAGATGGTTTCGCGCGTTACTGCCTCAACGCGGGCCACAATTCCGGCAAGGTTATGAGCCACGATGATGGTGTTGTCGTCGATATAGTCAATGAGCGAAACGCTGTCGGATTTGGTGTCGCTGCCAAGGCTGTTTACGATGCTCACCGACTTCACTCGCTGCTCCGACAGCTGTGTCTCCACATTGAATGTGCGTATGCTCTCCACATCGTCGCCGAAGAAGTCGATACGGTAAGGCAGCTCGTTGGCATACGAATAGATGTCGAGGATAGAGCCACGGATTGCAAACTGGCCCGGTTCGTACACATAATCGACCTCGGCAAATCCGTTCTGGCGCAACTGACGGGCCATGTCGGTCATGTCGAACTGCGACCCTTCGTTTATCACTATTGTTGCCTGACTGATTGTCTGGCGGCATGCCACACGCTCGGCCAACGCTTCGGGATATGTAACAATAAAGCGCAGCTTGCGGCTTGCTTCCCATTGAGCGAGCACTTCGGTGCGCAGAATCACCGACGGAGCGTCGATTTGTCCGTATTTTATGTCGCGCTTATATCCCGATGGGAAAATAAGCACCGTCTGGTCGTCGGAGAATTGGCACAGGTCATTATACATGTATCCGGCTTCGTCGGCGTCGTTACATACCACCAGCACACGGCGGTTACCCACCGGCATGCGCGAAATCACCATTGCCGCCGACGAGCCAATGAGGCCACAAAGCATTGTCCGGCGGCATTTGCGGTCGGACAGTGCAGCCTTGATGGCTTCGGTGCGGGCCTGGGTGCACAGCAATTTGCTTAACGATTCTAAGTCCATTTGCAAAAATCGACCTGAGGGTGCTACACAGCCGTTGTGCAGCCATGACAGCACCCTCGGGTGGCATTATTAGGTTGATATAATTATATATTATTTCTTTGTCTTCTGCTTCTTTGCTTGCTTCTTTGCCGGCACTTTGTTGAGAATGGCGGCGTAACGGTCAGGATTTCCAATAGAAGCCTTGATTGAGTCGACAATAATGTCGCGCTTGAGCGATACAATCGACTCACCGCGGGAGAAGTAGTAATGTTTCACAATTTCCGATGCCAGCAAGTCGCAAATACGCTTTTTGTTGGTGTCGAGGTCTTGGTTAAGGTTGTGCTTGAGCTGATTTTCGAGAATCTCGAATGTAGCAGCCGTTGAATCGTTGAGATATCCTTCCACTTTTGCCGTTTTCTTCAGGTCGGCAAGCATCTTTTCGCACACCTTGTCGTAATCAAAGCGCTTAGGGTCGATGAATGCCTTGAAATCGTTGAACACCTCATCGCTCACCTCAAACTCCTCAGCCGGGGCTATCGATGGGTGCTCGGCGGCAAACTTCACGGCGTAGTCAAACGCCCAATTATCGCGGATTATATTGTAAATAAGACGGTTCACCTCGGGATATTCCACCTCAACATCCGGCTTGATGCCACCGCCATCGCGCACCTCGCGGCCATTGCTTGTATGGAATACTGTGGTAAGGCTATCGGGAATACGCGATGCCGTGCCGTCGATGTTTCGGTGCGAATAATCTATAGCCTGAATGAGGCGGCCGCTTGGGATGTAGTATTTCGAGATAGTGAGCTTCAGCAGGCCGTTATCGCCCAGCGGACGGGTTGACTGCACGAGACCTTTACCGTATGAGCGGTTACCTATAATCACAGCGCGGTCAAGGTCCTGAAGTGCTCCGGCGGTGATTTCCGATGCCGATGCCGAACCGCCGTCGATAAGCACAGCCAGCGGAATCTCAGTGTCGACGGGCAATTTTGTGGTCTTGTAGCTCTTTTCGCTCTGCTTCACACGGCCACGGGTCTTGAGCACCTCAGTACCCTTGTCGACGAACAGACCGACAATCTGCACAGCACTCTCCAGAATGCCGCCGCCATTACCACGCAGGTCGAGCACCAAACCACTGAGTTTCGGATTCTCTTTCAGTTTCAACAGAGCCTCTTTCACCTCGACAGGCGATTTCTCGTTGAACGACGACAATTCGATTATACCGATTGAATCGGTGAGCATGCCATAGTAAGGCACCGTATTTACGTGGATTTTCTCACGTACAATGTGGAATGTGTGGATGCTGTCGGCGGAGAACGGACGGCGCACTGTAACGGTGAGTTCAGTGTTGACCAAGCCTTTCAGCTTGTTGCTCACCTTGTCGCTCTCCCACGAGCTGACGGTGTCGCCGTCAATCATTATAATCTCATCACCAATCTTCAGACCGGCTTTTTCGGCCGGGCTACCTTCGTAAGGTCCCGAGATGGTGGTAGGACGTCCTTTTGGCTTATAGATATACGAGCCAATGCCGCCATATTCGCCGGTGCTTATGGTCATGAAATCGCCTTGCTCCTCCTTCGGTATATATTCGGTGTAAGGGTCGAGCTCGTAGAGCATGGCATCAATCGAGGTGGTGGCCACCTTCTTGGCATCGATAGTATCGACATAATACATGTTAAGCTCCTTCACAATCGAGTTGTAAAGGTCAAGGTAATTGGTAATGCTGCCATAGTCGTTGCCGCCGTCGGCACTTTTGTCAGGGTTTTGCGCAGCCACCAGCGAGGCAGCCGAGGCAACAAAGAGCAACGAGGCAACTATAATAAACGATTTACTTTTCATCATTACAGAAATTTTATGCGAAAGTACTTGTAATTATTGAAATAATAGGTGTATTGGGGCATAAAAAACTATAATAATTGGGAAAAACGACAATATTTTCGGCTATAGAGTTGCATAATTGAAAAATTCGCTCTAATTTTGCAACGCAAAAGCGGGAAGTGAAGCCCGCGGCAGCAAATGCTTCAATAGCTCAGTCGGTTAGAGCACCTGACTGTTAATCAGGGGGTCGTTG
>JAEDFO010000034.1 GCA_016292745.1 Muribaculaceae bacterium
TTTGTTCCACTGTTCCAGGGGTGGAACAAGTGGAACAGGTGGAACAAGTGGAACAGGTGGAACAACCGAAGGCCGACTGGCGACGGCTGCTCATCAGCGCCGACGTTGCCCGCGCCGAAAAGGCCCAGACATCGGAACAAGTGGGGATGCTCACCCTGAAAAGTGCCAACAAGGCGATGGCCGATGCCTCGCACAAGCCCGACCCCAAACAGCTGTGGCTGACACTGTGGAGCGAGGGCGAGGTGTGCTGCCTATTTGCCGACAGCAACCTCGGTAAATCAATCTATGCCGTGCAGATTGCCACCGAGATTGCCCGCAGCCGCAAGGTGCTGCTCTTCGACTTTGAACTCACCGACAAGCAGTTCCAACTGCGGTACACCGACGAGCTGGGCCGCCCTTACGACTTCCCCGACAACCTATACCGCGTGGAAATAAACCCCGACGCCATCAGCGTCGACAACTTTGAGGACTCAATCATGGCCAACATTGAGCATTGCGCCCTGCGCACCGGCGCAAAGGTGCTGATTATCGACAACCTGACCTATCTGTGCAACGCCTCCGAGAAAGGCGACGCTGCCGGTGCCCTGATGATGCGCCTGATGCAGCTAAAACGCCAGTATGGCCTGTCGATTCTCGTGCTCGCCCACACCCCGAAGCGACAGTCATCGGAACCGATTACGCAGAACGACCTGGCCGGCAGCAAAAAGCTGTTCAACTTCTTCGACTCGGTGTTTGCCATCGGCCGAAGCGCCGCCGACCACGCTTTGCGATACATCAAGCAGATAAAGGTGCGTAACGGCGACTTCACATACGGTGCCGACAATGTGATGCTCTGCTCGATTGAAAAACTGGGTGCCATGCTACAGTTCTCGCCCATCGGAACCGCTCGCGAGCGCGACCACCTGAGCGAACCCTCGGCATCGGCTATCGAGGCCGCACGCAACCGTGCCAAACAGCTGTATGCCGAAGGCTACAATGTCAGGCAGATAGCCTCCGAAATGGGAAAAGGAATAGCCACCATAAGCCGTTACCTGAAACAATGACACCACTACACACATACCGCCTCGAGAAATACCACGGCACGGCAAGCCGTCACCGTTGCCCGCACTGCAACCGCCCGCGATGCTTCACACTCTACGTCGACGCTCAAGGTCGTCCGCTACACCCTACCGTGGGACGGTGCGACCACGAAAGCTCTTGCGCCTACCACTACACCCCTCGACAGTTCTTTGCCGACCACCCCACACTGCGCCCGGCCTCGCCAAAGGCCTCGCCATCGCAAAGACACTCCGTTGCCACGGGGCGCCCGGCTTCGTGCCCCACCCCGCAAAGGCTCTGCACCATCCCAAGCCACTACATGTGGCGCAGCGAGAGCCTTAACAGCCACCTCATGGCATACCTCGCCACAATCTACGGCCGCGACGCCGTGGCTCAAGCCGCAAGCATATACCGAATCGGCGCCACCCGTAGCCACGACACCATTTTCTGGCAAATCGACATCAACGGACTGGTGCGAACCGGCAAAATCATGGCATACGACCCCACCACCGGACACCGGCTGCGCAATGCCCACGGCGTCGACTGGGTGCACGCACGCCTGCTCCACAGCGGCAACCTCCAGCCCGGCTGGACCCTCACTCAATGCCTCTTCGGCGAGCATCGCCTGGCTCTCGACCCGCACTGCCAACGCACCGTGGCCCTCGTGGAGAGCGAAAAGACCGCATTCATCGGCTCACTCGCCTTCCCAAGCCTCATCTGGCTCGCTACCGGCGGCAAAAGCCAGTTCTCGCCTCAGAAAATGCAGGTACTCGCCGCCCGACGAGTGATGCTATTCCCCGACATCGACGCCCACGCCGACTGGGCATCACGTGCAGCATGCCTCAACGGCATTTGCGCCTCGGTGCAGATGGCCGACGCCCTTACTGCCGCTTCCGACGCCGACCGCCTCGCCAAAATCGACATCGCCGACTGGCTTTAGCCGATGCCGACCGTCAGCACTAATTTCCCACTTTTCCCACCTGTGGAAAATGGGGAATTATGGCAAACAATCCCCTGAGTGCACCGACATAATGCCGACGCACTCTTTTTTACTCCGGTAAAACAAAGAAATTCTGAATTTTCACACGAAATGATGATAAAATAAAAAAGTTTGTGTATCTTTGCACACGCTTTCGGGGCGTAGCGCAGTTGGTAGCGCGCCACGTTCGGGACGTGGAGGCCGCTGGTTCGAGTCCAGTCACCCCGACAATCTTCAGTCAGACAATCCTTTATGGTTTGCCTGACTTTTTTATTGTCCATTGGCAGCTACACTTGCCCTGACCGCACGATTTTTGTGTTGCAATAACGCAAATTATTTGCTATGTTTGTAAATTATTCCCCTTAACGGATTATTATGAAAGTACCTGACATAAATATTTCAACTTCTACGCGTGAGGCTGACGAGGAACGAATGGTGCAACAGGAGTTCGACAGTCTGCTCGAGGGGTATCTGAACAGCAATCACCGAAAGAAGGTCGACATAATAAAGCGCGCTTTTGAGTTTGCCAAGCGCGCACATCAAGGGGTACGCCGTCGCTCGGGCGAACCTTACATAATGCACCCGCTGGCCGTCGCAAAGATTGTAAGCCAGGAAATAGGGCTCGGCTCCACTTCGATAAGCGCCGCTCTGCTGCACGATGTGGTAGAGGACACCGACTACACCGTGGAGGACATCGAATCGCAATTCGGACGCAAGATTGCATCGCTGGTGGAAGGCCTCACAAAGATTTCGGGCGGCATATTCGGCGACCGTGCTTCGGCTCAGGCCGAGAATTTCCGCAAACTGCTGCTCACCATGGCCGACGACATCCGTGTGATTCTTATCAAGATGGCCGACCGCCTGCACAACATGCGCACCCTGGGCTCCATGCTTCCAAGCAAGCAATTCAAGATTGCCGGCGAAACATTCTACATCTATGCACCTCTGGCTCACCGCCTCGGCCTATTTGCAATCAAGACCGAACTCGAAGACCTCAGCTTCAAGTATGAGCACCCCGACGCCTACGCCGACATCAGCCAGAAGATTGCCGAGACCGAAGCCCACCGAACCGAGATTTTCGACACTTTCTCGCGTCCCATCAAGCAACGTCTCGACGCCATGGGGCTGGTGTACGAAATGACTGCACGCGTTAAGTCGGTTTACTCAATCTGGAACAAAATGCAAACCAAGCACGTGCCATTCAGCGAGGTTTACGACCTCTACGCCGCACGTATTGTGTTCCGCTGCGACAACGAGGCCGACGAGAAACGGCTCTGCTGGAACATTTACTCCGAAATCACCGACCTCTACAAGCTGCATCCGGAACGCACACGCGACTGGGTGAGCACACCAAAGGTTAATGGTTACCGTGCCCTACACCTTACAGTAATGGGCCCCGACGGCAACTGGATTGAGGTGCAGATTCGCTCCGAACGAATGAACGAAATGGCCGAACGCGGATTTGCAGCTCACTGGAAGTACAAAATCGGCGAAGGCGAAGAAGAGCCAGAGCTCACCGTATGGCTCAAGACCATCCAGGACATCCTATCGAACCCAGAGCCCAATGCTATCGACTTCCTCGATACAATAAAGCTAAACCTCTTCTCGAGCGAGATTGTAGTGTTTACCCCTAAAGGCGAACTTATAACCTTGCCCAAGAATGCTACTGTGCTCGACATGGCATTCAACCTCCATACCGAACTGGGTACCCACTGCATTGCCGGAAAAGTTAACCACAAGCTGGTGCCTCTCTCCTACAAGCTCCAGAGCGGCGACCAGGTGGAAGTGCTGACATCGAAATCGCAAAAGCCACAGGAAAGCTGGGCCGAATTCCTCACAACAGCAAAAGGGAAAAATCAACTGAGGGTGGCCATGCGCCGCGAACGCCGCCACGTGGCCGCAGCCGGACTCGAAATGCTGTCGGAATTCCTTACCGACCGCGGTATCGAACTCAACAACATCGTAATCACAAAACTCTTGGGAATGAAGCAGATTGCCACAAAGGACGAACTCTATTTTGCCATCGGACGAAAGGAGATTGCCCTCGACGATACACTCGCAAAAAGCCTCACCAAGAGCAGCAAGAAAGGATTGCTCTCGAAGATTCTGCGCAACCCATTCTCTTCGAAACCAAAGGACACTCCCGAAGATTCAGCCGAACAGACTTCCCAACCCAACACTATCGACACCAAGCAAACCTACGTGCTCCGCTCGGTGGGGGGTATCGACAACTACCGCATTGCCGACTGCTGCCACCCTATACCCGGCGACGACGTGCTCGGTTATGTCGACGAAGACAACCAGGTGGTGGTGCACAAGCTCACATGCCCCGTGGCAATGAAACTGAAAAGCAGTTTCGGAAACCGACTCGTAACCACTTCATGGGAAGTGTCAACCCCTAAGTTCATTGCTCGAATCCACATGGACGGAATCGACCGAATGGGAATCCTGCAAGAGATTATCAGCATAATATCAACCACCCTCGCAATTAACATCCGAAGCCTCGACATCGGTGCCGACAACGGTGTGTTCAACTCCGACCTTACCGTGATGGTGGAAGATGCCGACGTGGTTAACAAGCTCTGCAAGAAACTCAAAACCGTAAAAGGCGTGAAAACCGCTGTGCGAGTGAACGAAGAGACCACACAAACCAACGAATAAACAATTGACACCATAATATTAGAAGATAGCCGATGAAAAAGATTATATCGAAAGGTAACCTGTTGCGAACTCTGCTGTTTATCGGCACTGTTGCCATAATTTACCTGTTTCTGCCCTCATCTGACACATTCAAGTACAGCTACTCGCTCGGTAAGCCATGGAGTTACAGCCTGCTGACAGCTCCATTCGACATCCCTATCGAACTCGACTCGGTGAGTATGGCCAGCAAGCGCGACAGCATCGACCGAACAATCGTGAAGATTTACCGTAACGACAAAGTCCTGGCTCGCCAACGCCTGAGCGACTTCTCGCAGCATCTCGACACGCTACCTATTCTTCCGGCTTCGAAAAACCGTATGTATGCCGCACTCAGACGGGTTTACGATGACGGGATTGTCGACGCTGACACCTACACCGAACTATCTGCATCGGCTCAACCCACAATCAAGCTCATGGAAGAGAACGAAGCCAGCGCCGTACCCGCCGAAGCCATGCGCTCGCCCCGTGAAGCCTACCGTTTCGTCGATTCAGTTGCCGAAGCCGACCCTCGACACCTCCATCTCTCAGAAATATCAAACTTCATCGAGCCCAACATAATCGTCGACAACGACCTCACAATGAAGCTCCGCGAAGCTGCATACCAAAAGGCACTCGCCCCCATTGGTCTACTCCAGATGGGCGAACGAATTGTCGACCGTGGCGACATAATCACTCTGCAAACCTACACCATCCTCAACACATACCAGAACATGATGGCAATGCGCGACGACAACTCGCATCGTCGCCACTACCCCTCAATCGGCAAGGCAATTGTGGTGGTGATTCTCCTGACATCGCTCTACCTGTTCCTCTTCCTGTTCCGCTGGAGGTTCTTCAACGACTTGAGGAAGATGACGTTCCTCATGATTCTAATCACTGTGTTCACCATAATGGCACTGCTGATGATTAAGCATACTCACATTGGTGTTTACATCCTCCCATTCGCCATGATTCCAATCCTGATGACAACATTCTTCGACTCACGCACTGCAATGTACGTGCACATCCACGAAGTGCTTATCTGTACAATGGTGGGCTCCATGTCGATGGAATTCGTCTTCCTGCAATTCACCGTCGGAATAGCAGCTATAACCACACTGAAGGAACTCTCTCGCCGCGCCCAGCTGATGCGAACCGCAGGATATGTGTTCGTTACATACTGCATCACATACGCCGCATTCGGGCTCGTAAAGGCCGGATTCCTCGTTGGAATCGACTATCGAATGATTATTTACTTCGCAATCAACTCTGCCCTGCTTTCGCTCTCATACATCCTGATTTTCGCCATCGAGAAGATGTTTGGATTCATTTCAACGGTTACACTCGTTGAACTGTCCGATGTCAACAATCCGCTGCTGCGCGAGCTCGCCGAACAATGCCCCGGAACATTCCAGCACTCGCTCCAAGTGGCTAACCTCGCCACCGAAGCCGCTCGAAAAATCAACGCAAACGTTCAGCTGGTGCGAACCGGCGCTCTCTACCACGACATCGGGAAAATGTCGAATCCTGCATTCTTCACCGAAAACCAGCGCGGAGTGAACCCTCACGGGCCCATCCCGCCCGAACGCAGCGCCGAAATTGTAATTGCCCACGTGCGCGACGGCCTCAAAATGGCCGAGCGGGCTAAGCTCCCGAAAGTGCTCCGGGCTTTCATTGCCGAGCACCATGGTTGCGGAAAGGCCAAATACTTCTACAACACCGCTTGCAACGCCGCAGACGGTGCAACCATCGACCCCAGGCCATTCACCTACCCCGGCCCGAACCCGCAGTCGAAGGAAACAACAATCCTTATGATGGCCGACGCCGTAGAAGCTTCATCACGAAGCCTCAAGGAGCACACCGACCAATCGATTACTGCTCTCGTCAACAAAATAATAAACGGTCAGATTGCCGACGGACTCTTCATCGACTCGCCTCTAAGCTTCCGCGACGTCGAAGAAATCAAAGGAGTGTTTATCGACCGTCTGAAAACAATATTCCACACCCGGATATCATATCCCGAACTGAATAATAAAAAAGAATAAATTTGTAAAAAATCTCTTCAGCAATGACCGATATCCTCCTGGCAATCATAGCCGCCATCGCAGCATCCGCATCGCTGGTTCTGCTCTTCGTAAACCGCGCCCCAAGCGCCCTCGTTGCATTCTTTGCCTTGTGGATTCTCAACCAATCGCACTACGTGGCTTTTGCTCCGGGATACATACTCACATGGCTTGTCATTACATTGATAATCATTGCTTTAGATATGATGAATGCCACTGCCGGACACTTCTCGCGCACAGTGGTGGCATACATGCTTACCGGCTCCATTGCCGGTATGCTTTGCGGCATCGCTATAAACCCTGCCGGCCTGATTCCCGGCAGCGCAATCGGTGCGCTCCTCGCATTTTTGGCCTACACCCGAACCCCGGCTGCCGCAAAGCTACAATTTTCAAGTTCCGCTTTTATTCAGTATTTTTGCGCCAACGGCTTTCGCATTGTCGCCACCACATCAATGGTGGGAACTCTCATTGCAGCCGTGCTCGCACGCTACAACGCTTCTGTAGCCCTAAACCTATAACTCAAACCATACAAATGACCAAGGCATTACAATACATATTAATCACAATAACGCTAACGCTGGGATTGGCATCTGTTTCTGCCGCCGAGAAAAACAACTTCCAGGCGCCCGACTTCCAGTCGATTAAAACCGAGACTCTCAATCCCGACTCAAAATACTACTATCCAAAGCTCATTGCCAAATTCCACAGCAACGACACCACCATGACCCTCGACGAATACCGTCACCTTTACTACGGATACATGTTCCAAGAGGATTACAACCCATACCGCAAATCAGTTTACACCACTAAGGTAGAACCTCTATATTTCAAGAACATCCACACCAAGGAAGAAAGCGACACAATACTTCGCTACGCCGAAATGTCGCTCTCCGACGACCCCTTCGACCTTCGACAGATGATGTTCTTCACCATCGCTCTCAAGGAAAAGAAAAAACTCGCCCGTGCCGCAATTCAGCAATTCCGGCTCAACCACGTCGTGGCAGCTATCATGTCGTCAGGAAACGGCACACAGGAACACCCATGGTTCGTAATTTCTCCAGCTCACGAATATAACCTGCTCAACTTCATGAACCACGTGGCAATCGAGCACCAAAGCATAGGTGAAACCATCGACTACCTCAAAATCAAGAAAGACAAAGACAATGCCAAAGTGCCCGACGGATACTACTTCGACGTGGCCAACGTGATTGAAATATACAAAATAAAATTCGAAAACAAATAATCTTCACACATTCAACAGCATCACCACAACGACACTACCTCATTATAGGAAACCCATAACTTTGCATTATGGAAAAAGTATACAAATCCAAAGTCGCCAAATGGTATCTGTTGACCTGCATCTTATTCGCCACAGCTTTCGCCGGAAGCCTGTTTCTGTGCCTTCACTCATTGCCGGTACTTATTATCGACGTCATTTTAATGGGATCGGGGCTCGCATTAATGCTTGACATCCTATTCCACACCGACTACACCATCAAAGACAACCGTCTGCACATCCGTTGCGGTATTCTGTATCGCACCACATTGCCAATATGTAAAATAAGCGAGATATCCCACAAATCCACAGCATTATCATCGCCGGCATTGTCGGCTAAACGCATAGGCATAAGATACGGCCGTAACAATTGGGTTTATATCTCCCCATTAAACCAAGATGAGTTCATCGCACACCTAAAATCGGTAAACCCAACCATTACAATCGCATAGCCATCTCTCAAAACCGTATTCATGGATTTTTTGCCTGCGCGCTTTGATTTTTCGGCCCGGTTGTTTATATTTGTGATTAGTATTCACCACAATACATAATAGAATATTAATTTCACATTCACCATCTGAAATCATACTGTAAAATCATGAAATACTGGGTAGTAATAAAGCAAGGGAGCAATGCGCCCGAGCGCAAAGGCCCGATGAGCCTCGAAGAACTTAAAGGCATGGATATTACCGCCGAAACCTACGTGTGGCACGAGGGCCTCGACAAATGGGTTGCGGCCGCTTCATTACCGGAACTGAACGATATGTTTGCCGCAGAGCCTCCAACAATGCCCGAGCCTCCGGTAGAACCGCAGCTGGTGGAGCCACAACCACAACCAACACCCGAACCACAGCCACAACCACAACCGTCGCTTGCCGAAAAGCAAGCTGAGTGGTATCCTTATGGCAGTCCGACAGCAGGCGAAGTGTGCCCTCCTACATATCTGGCACTGGCAATCTTTTCGCTGGCTTGCTGCTTCTGGCCTCTCGGCATCGTAGCCATCGTTTATGCCTCGAAGGTGAAATCGCTGTTCCTGCAAGGACTCGCAAGCGAAGCTCGCGATGCTTCGAACAAGGCACGCATGTGGAGCATCACTGCCATCGTGGTGGGCATTGTGATTAACATCATCACCCTCTGCATATACCTTATCCCTGTCATGTCAGGCGTTAGCAGCGGTGTCAGCCCGTTCTAAACATAGTGGACGACAAATAGCAGTGGTGGCGTGCATCTTTGTGGTGTGCGCCGCATTGCTTTGCATATACTATTTCTTCGACCCCTCGCAATCAGCATGGATGCCACGGTGTGCATTTCACGAGCTCACCGGGCTTCGATGCATAGGGTGCGGCTCGCAACGAGCCATCTACAGCGCCCTACACGGCGATTTTGCCACTGCAATGCACCACAATGCCGCTTTGGTGATTACACTGCCGCTACTGGCCCTATACGCATTCTCAGAGCTGATGCGAGCTCAGTTCACAAGGCTATACGCTTTTCTTTACAGCCGCACTGCTATAGCCATACTGCTTTTGCTGGTGGCAGGCTGGTGGATTGGCCGAAACATTGCCGGAATATAACAATTACCGAAACACAACTTTTAAATCAATATCAACATGAAAGAAAAAAATGAAAAACAAAACAACGGCGATGGCATGTCGCGTCGTCGTTTTCTCACCACAGCTGCCACGGGCCTTGCAGGATTCTGGATTCTGCCGAGCTTCACAATTGGTGGCGTAAGAGTGGCTCCAAGCGACCGCGTAGTTATGGGATTTGTGGGCGTCGGACAGCAAGGCTGCAGCGATTTCAGAAGCTTCAGCAGTTGTCCGGGAGTGCAAGTTGCTGCTTGCTGCGATGTCGACAGCATTAAGCGCGAACGATTCCGCCGTTACGTTACTGCATGGCAAAAGGAACAAGGCGTGGCCGAGCGCTGCGACACCTACGAAGAGTATGAACGCATGCTCGAGCGCAAGGACATCGACGCCATTGCCATCGCAACCCCCGACCATTGGCATGCTTTGGTGGCAATCCATTCGCTTCAAGCCGGAAAGGATGTGTTCCTGCAGAAACCGTTGGCATTCACCATAACCGAAGGGCTTGCTGTGCAACGCGCCGTCCGTGCAAACAACCGCATACTGCAAATGGGCAGCCAGCAACGCAGCAGTGCCGAATTCCAGCAGGCTATAGCCATTGTGCGTAGCGGCGGCATCGGCGATATCAAGGAGATTCATGCACGCGTTGGCGACCCTCCAACTCCACTCAACCTGCCCGAAATGCCGGTTCCGGCCAACCTGAACTTCAACCTGTGGATGGGTCCGCTCAACGACCCCAAAATTCACTATCATCCCGACCTCTGCCCACCAGTATCGCTCGACCCAGAAGTGAACGAGCAACTGTGGGGCGCTTGGCGATGGTATGAAGAAACCGGTAACGGTTATCCTGCCGATTGGGGCGCACACATGTACGACATTGCACAGGCTGCCATTGGAATGGACGGTCTCGGCCCAGTGGAATACATCCCCAAAGGCTACAATGGAGCTGAGTGGGCAACAATGAAATATGCCAACGGTATCATTATGCAGGAACGCCCATACATTGAGGACAACCCCGAAGCACGAGGCATAAAATTTGTGGGCGACAAGGGATGGCTTCGCGTTGGCCGTGGCTACATCGAATGCTCCGACAAGAATCTGCTGAAAAAGAAAGAGGAGAAAATCGAGAAAGGCCAGTACGAGGTAAGTTCACCTCATATGCAGAACTTTATCGACGCAATCCGCAGCCACACCGACCCAAATTCCCCGGTAGAATACGGATGCAGCACCAATACCCTCTGCTGCCTCTTCAACATTGCCCGCGAGCTGAAGCGCCCGGTTCATTGGAACCCTGCTACACTAAGTTTCGAAGGCGACAAGGAAGCTGCCGCTCATCGTCTTTACTACTACGATTATCGCCGTCCGTACACCCTTCCGTACCTCGAACGTCGAAACTGATATTTAATCAACACATGGCATGCCGACACTCTCAGCCGGCATGCCTTTACCATAACCATTTATTGCATTATGAAGAAATTTATCATATCGCTGCTCGTCGGCTCACTGGCTCTTGGAGCTTCGGCTGCCGACACCGACGAAAATCCTATTGCCACCGTATCACAACTGCCAGGCTACTGCACCATTTTCCACCAATGGGGATTCATTGGCGATTCGCTGTGCAGCGGCGAGCATGAATCGCTCGACGAACAGGGTCACAAAGGATACCACGACTATTACGATTACTCTTGGGGACAGCGCATTTGCCGCGCATGCGGCACCGAAGGCCAGAACTTCTCGCAAGGTGGCGAAACCGCAAAAGGTTGGATTCAGCATTTCTGGGACACCACAAACAACCGCAATGCCAATGTAAGCGCCAAGCACAACCCCAAGCAAGCTTACATCATTGCGCTCGGAGTGAATGACCGCAACACCGGAATTGCCCCCGGCGATACCCGTAGCGACGTCAATATCGACGATTTCACCAAAAATGCACCAACGTTTGCCGGCTACTACGGCGGCATAATACAGCGCATAAAGTCAATACAACCCGAAGCCAAGATTTTTGTCGTTACTCGTCCTCGCGACGGTGTCGACGACACTTACAACGTTCCCATAAGACAAATGGCCGAGATTTTCAGCAATGTATATGTAATCGACCTATACAAGTATGCTCCCGACTACTCCAAGGGCTCCGATTTTGCCCGCAAATTCATGCTCGGAGGCCATTTGAACGCTGCCGGATACCAATACACGGCCTGGATGTTCATGACATATATCGACTGGATTGTCCGCAACAATATGGACGACTTTGCCCAGGTGGGATTCATCGGCACAGGACTGCGCTACAATGCTCCTAATCAGTAAGAGCGCTCCATGGCCTTCAGCTGGCGATAGGGAACAAGGAAGAATTCCCGCTCCTGCAGATGTCGGTGCGGGATGGTGAGAGTGGCATCGTCGATGCTGATTCCATCGATGTCAATGATATCGATATCGATGGCGCGGTCGGCATACCCCCCGTCGGCTGTACGGTGGCTGCGGCTGTCGATTCCCGACTCTATCGCTTTCAGCCGTCGCAACAGCTCATGAGGCTCACAATCGGCAATGCTCAGGGCGATGCCTATGTTAAGGAAGCGGTTTGACGAGGCAAACCCCCACGGCTCGCTCTCCACCACATCGCTGCGCAAGGCATGACAGCAGAATTCGCGCTCAATGGCCTCAATGGCTGCATCGATGAAGCCCTGGCGGTCGCCAATATTCGACCCTATGTTGAGATATACCCTCATTTTGACATATTACCTACAGAAAGAGGCTGTGTGATTATGCTACACAGCCTCTCTTCGTTTCAGTTTCGAGTAAAATTACAGTGATTTCTTAACTTCCACCTCCTCAAAGGCCTCGATGATGTCGCCCTCGTGGATGTCGTTGTAACCGGCAATGCTCATACCGCAGTCGTAACCCGAAGCCACTTCCTTAACATCGTCCTTGAAGCGCTTCAGTGAGCCCAATTCACCGGTATACTTCACAATGCCGTCGCGGATAAGGCGAACCTTGCAGCTGCGCTTTATCTTACCCTCGCGCACAATGGCACCGGCAATGGTGCCCACCTTCGAGATGTGGTAGGTCTGAAGAATCTCGGCGCTACCGGTAATCTCCTCCTTGACTTCAGGAGCCAACATACCCTCGATGGCCGATTTCACCTCCTCGATGGCGGCATAGATGATTGAGTAGAGACGTATGTCGACACCTTCCTTCTCGGCAAGACGCTTGGCGGCAATCGACGGACGCACCTGGAAGCCAATGATAATGGCATCGGAAGCGGCAGCAAGCGTTACATCCGATTCGCTGATGGCACCCACAGCCTTGTGGAGCACGTTAACCTGCACCTCCGGTGTAGTGAGCTTGATGAGCGAGTCGCTCAAGGCCTCGATTGAGCCGTCAACGTCGCCCTTGACAATGATGTTAAGCTCCTTGAAGTTGCCGATGGCACGGCGGCGGCCAATCTCCTCGAGAGTGAGGTGCACCTGAGTACGGAGCCCGAGCTCGCGCTGCAACTGTTCACGCTTGTTGGCAATTTCGCGTGCCTCCTGGTCGGTGTCCATCACATTGAATTTGTCGCCGGCAGTAGGAGCCCCGTTCAATCCGAGAATAAGTGCCGGAGCCGACGGGCCGGCCTCCTTGATGCGCTGGTTGCGCTCGTTGAACATCGCCTTCACCTTTCCGTAGTGAGTTCCGGCCAGTACGATATCGCCAACGTGGAGCGTACCGGTTTCCACCAGCACTGTTGCCACATATCCGCGGCCCTTGTCGAGCGACGATTCAATCACCGAACCTATAGCGCGACGTTTCGGGTTGGCCTTAAGGTCGAGCATCTCTGCTTCGAGAAGCACCTTCTCCATGAGTTCGTCCACACCGGTTCCCTTCTTGGCCGATATCTCTTGCGACTGGTATTTGCCACCCCAGTCCTCCACCAGATAGTTCATGTTGGCGAGTTCTTCCTTAATCTTGTCGGGGTTGGCATTTGGCTTATCTATCTTATTGATTGCAAACACGATAGGCACACCGGCGGCACTTGCGTGGTTGATAGCCTCTACAGTCTGGGGCATCACATTGTCGTCGGCTGCCACGATGATGATAACAATGTCGGTAACCTTGGCACCACGGGCACGCATTGCAGTGAACGCCTCGTGACCCGGAGTATCGAGGAATGTAATACGGCGGCCATCGGCGAGTTTCACGTTATAAGCACCGATGTGCTGCGTGATACCACCAGCCTCGCCGGCAATTACGTTGGCGTTGCGGATATAGTCGAGCAACGAAGTCTTACCGTGGTCAACGTGGCCCATCACAGTTACGATAGGCGGACGCTGGATGAGATCGTCCTCGTCGTCAACATCGTTTTCGGCGTTGATGGCCTCAACCACCTCGGCGCTGACGTATTCGGTCTTGAAGCCAAATTCATCGGCCACGATATTGATGGTCTCAGCATCCAGACGCTGGTTAATAGATACCATAACGCCCAGATTCATACAAGTGGCAATAACCTCGTTAACCGGCACGTCCATCATCACAGCCAAGTCGTTGGCAGTAACGAATTCGGTGAGCTTGAGCACCTTGCTTTCTGCTGCCTCGAGTTCTGCAGCCTCGCGCTCGCGGTTCGAGAATGCTTCGCGCTTCTCCTTACGCCACTTCGAAGCCTTCTTCTGAGGCTTGTTGGTGAGTCGGGCAAGGGTTTCCTTCACCTGACGTTGTACGTCTTCCTCGCTCACCTCGGGCTTGAGCGGACGGCGAGCCTTTTCCTTCTTCCACTCTTTTCCTTGCTTCTTGCCTTCGCCTCGCTGTGGCTGCATCTGGTTGGCGCTCTTTTCGATGTCAACCTTCTCAATGCCAATGCGTTTACGCTTCTTGCGGTCGCCACCCTGCTGGTTTTGCTGGCCTTGCTGGCCACCGTTGCTGGCAGCTGCGTTCTGTTGCTGCTGACGGGCCTTTTCCTTGGCTATGCGCTCGTTTTTGCGTTCCTCTTTGCTCTTCTTTTTCGGACGAGTGGTCTGGTTAATGGCCGAAAGGTCGATTTTGCCCACCACATTGATGTTGACGTTCGAAGTGGGAGTGCCCAACGAGAATATTTCTTCTTTCTTCTCCGGCTCGGCAGGCTTTGGGGCCTCGACAGCGGGCTTCTGCTCTACTACGGGCTTGGGTTCTGCCACCGGCTTTTTAACCTCAACCACCGGCTTGGGCTCGGCGGCTGGCTTTGGAGTTTCTACTGGTTTCGGAGTTTCAGCCGGCTTCGGGGCCACCGGTTTTTCAACTTCCGGAGCCTTTACTTCGGGCTTCGGAGTCTCGACCACCGGTTTTACAGGTTGCTGAACCGGTTTCGGGGCATTTTCCTTTTCAACGGGCTGTTTTGGGGCTGGAGTCGACTGCACCGGGGCCGCTTTCCCGTTGGAGTCGATATTGATTTTGCCGACGATTTTCGGACGCTGGATTGGCTCAACCACAGTTTTTATCTCTTCAACAACCGGTTTGCTTTCTTCCTTTGGGGCCGTCTGGCGTTTGTCCTTCAAGCGCTCGGTAAGTACGTCCGATTGCATCTTTGTGTCCTTGTCGCTCTTGAAAGCGCTGGCAAGCAGGTCGTAGGTCTCTTTTGAGATACGCGCATTCGGGCCCTTGTCCTCATCGACTTCAATGTTCTTCTTCTTGAGATATTCGATGAGTGTAGATTGTCCTACATTAAAATCTTTAGCGGCTTTAATAATTTTAATAATCTTTTCGGTCATATATTGTTTGTTGTTTTTTTGCTATAAAAATGTGGTGAGTGGCAATCATTCGGCATACCTCCTTGCAATGCCCGGGGCCGTCGCTCTATCGACGGCGCTGTCTCAGGATTTTATTCCTCAAACTCAGCGCGGAGCACACGGAGCACCTCATCGACGGTGTCTTCCTCGAGGTCGGCATTTTCAATCAGCTCGGCACGAGGAGTGTTGAGTACGCTCTTGGCAGTGGCGCAACCCATATTCTTCAGCGATTCAATAATCCATGGTTCAATTTCATCGCTGAATTCGTCGAGATAGATATCTTCTTCGTTCTCCTCAAGGTCGCGGTACACGTCGATGGTGTAGCCGGTAAGCATCTTGGCAAGCTTGATGTTCAATCCGCCCTTACCGATTGCCAGCGATACCTCTTCCGGACGCAGGAACACCTCGGCGCGCTTTTCTTCTTCGCTCAGGCGAATTGTCGAAATGCGTGCAGGACTGAGTGCACGCTGAATGAAGAGCTCTGGATTGTTGGTGAACGGAATCACATCGATGTTCTCGTTGCGAAGCTCGCGGACAATGCCGTGGATACGTGCACCCTTCACACCAACGCATGCACCAACGGGGTCAATACGGTCGTCGTACGACTCAACGGCAATCTTGGCGCGTTCGCCTGGTATGCGGGCAACTGCCTTGATGATAATTAGGCCATCGTGGATTTCGGGAACTTCAAGCTCGAACAGACGGCGAAGGAAGTTCTCGCTGGTGCGCGAAACTATGATTTTCGGATTGTTGTTCTTGTTGTCAACCGATTGAATCACGGCGCGGATGGTGTCGCCCTTGTGATAGATATCGGTAGGAATCTGCTGGTCGCGTGGCAGAAGCAGCTCGTTCTTGTCCTCGTCGAGAAGCAGTATTTCCTTCTTCCAGAGCTGATATACCTCGCCTGTAACCAATTCGCCTTCCATCTCCTTGAATTTGTTGTAGATGGCATCCTTCTGCAGGTCGAGAATCTTCGATGCCAAGGTCTGACGCAGGTTCAGGATAGCACGACGGCCAAACTTGGCAAAGTCGATGGTGCGAACATAGTCCTCACCCACTTCGCAGTCAGGGTCGGGGTTCTCCGGATCGTTGTGAACGTCGCTGATGCTAATCTGCTTGTTGGGGTCTACCACCTCACCGTCGTTAACAACTTCCAGGTTCTGGTATATTTCGCAGTCGCCTTTGTCGGGATTCATAATCACGTCAAAGTTCTCGTCGGAGCCGAACATTTTAGCCAGTACGCTTCTGAACGACTCTTCGAGCACGCTTATCATTGTGGTCTTGTCAATGTTCTTCAGTTCCTTGAACTCCGCAAAGCGGTCGACCATATCGACTGTTTCTTCTTTCTTTGCCATAATCTACTTAAATTCAATTAGATATTTTGTATATTTTATTTCGCTGTAATTAAATGTCATGTCGGTGTCAACCATCACAGGGCGCTTGGCGCCTTCGGGCTTCACCTTCTTCTGAACGGTGATTGCAAACTCAGTGTCGGCGGCGCTCTTTAGGATGCCTTTCAGCTTTTGACCGTCCTTGGTGAGCACTTCCACCGGATTGCCGATGTTCTTGTCGTACTGCTGCTTAACCTTGAACGGCGAAGTGAGACCGGCCGACCCAACCTGAAGCTCATAGTCCTCAACATCGCGGTCGAAATGTTTCTCAATCTCGCGGCTCAATGCCACGCAAGTGTCAATGTCGATGCTGCCCATGCTGTCGAGCTCCACATCAACCACATTGTCGGCGCTCACCGTGATATCAACCACGAATATGTCGCTGCCCGATATGGCGTCGTTCACTACTTCGCTTAGCAATTTCTTGTCTAACATATATGGCTTGCCTTGATAGCTTTTTGGTATTTTTAAAAAAAATGAGGAAGCGCCTGCCTCCTCCTCTCATTCCGACTACAAAGTTACACATTTTTATGCTACAGTGCAACACTGTGCCGCCACCGAAGGTGCAGCGATATGTTTTTGTTGTAGAGATTTATATATTTTTAACTATTTCACCCTTTATCTCGCCTTTGCCGTGTGATTTTATGTTTTGACGGTTTTGAAATTTGCACTATCTTCGCATAACTTGCGCGTGCTCATAGCAACGCACCTACAATGATATAATGGAACAAAATCAAGTAATAAAAAACCTGCTTTTCGATTTGGGAGGCGTAATCATCGACCTCAAGCGCGAGAACTGTGTGGCTGCTCTCACAGCCATCGGCATGCGCAATGCCGACGAAATGCTTGGCCAATATGTTCAGACAGGCGAATTCCTCGACCTTGAGCGCGGGGCCATCACCTCCGAAGAATTTCATAAGGCACTCCGGAAACACTTCACCCGCGAAGTCACCGACAGCCAAATCGACGAAGCTTTCTTTAAATTCCTCATCGGAATACCAGCCCACAGGCTAACCGCTTTGCGAAATCTGCGCCCGAAATACCGGATATACATGCTGTCGAACACCAATCCAATTATGTTCGAGCACAAAATCCGCGAATTCTTCCAAGCCGAAGGGCTGGAGATGGAAAACTATTTCGATGGCATCGTGGTATCGTACAAGGCCAAGGCCGTGAAACCCGACCGTAAAATATTTGACTACGCAGTTGAGACTCTGAAAATCAAGCCAGAGGAAACATTGTTCTTCGACGATTCGCAAAGCAACCTCGACTCGGCAGCCAAACTGGGATTTGCCACCTACCTTGTGAAACCCGGCACAGAATTCACCGATTATTTCAGCCGACCCGACAAATAAGCCCTATTCAGCAACAATGGCAATTACCGTTCTCAATGCATCAGCGGAAAACCGGGTGCCGATAGCAGCAACAATCGGCATGTTCGACGGTGTTCACATCGGGCACCGACACATCCTGTCGTTTCTGAAAAGCGAAGCCGGAAAGAGGGGCCTGCAGTCGTGCGTGGTCACATTCCCATTGCATCCGCAGCAAGTGCTCGCCCACAACAATGCCACAAAGCTGCTGATGAGCAACGACGACAAACTTCGCCAACTTGCCGACTGCGGGATAACGTATGCCGTGGTACTCCCCTTCAATTCGCGACTCGCTGCCACATCGACCTCCGATTTTATGCAAATGCTGCATAGCCAATTTGGCGTGAGAATGCTGGTGATGGGATTCAACCACCATTTCGGGTGTAACGCTCCGTCAAATTTTGAGGATTACCAGCAACTGGGTCGCCAGGTGGGAATCGAAGTGCTGAAGGCACCGGAATACACCGGCGAATACGCACCTGTGAGTTCGTCAATTATCCGCAAACTCATCGACGAAGGCGACGTTGCAACTGCTGCCAACAAGCTGGGCCGCCCGTTCAAACTCAGCGGCGTGGTAGTACACGGCGAGAAAAACGGCCGAAAGATTGGATTCCCCACCGCAAACATCGAGCCCGAACAGTCGCTGCTGGTTCCTGCCGGCGGTGTATACGCTGTGATGGCAACCCTCGCCGATGGCCGTCGATTCGGTGCCATGTGCAACATCGGCACTCGCCCAACCATTACGTCATCGCTGCGGCGGAGCATCGAAGTCAACATCTTCTGTTTCGACGAAGATATCTACGACACCATCCTCACTGTGGATTTCATCCACCGCCTGCGAAGCGAATGCCGATTCAGCTCGCTCAATGAACTGGCACAGGCCCTTGCTGCCGACCGCCAAACATCTGTCACGATTCTAAACTCTTTAAATCATAATATATGAAAATCATTAATTTCGACAAGGAGAACTCGCTCGTGAGCCAGTATATGCTCGAACTGCGCGACGTCAGCATCCAACGCGACCGAATGCGTTTCCGCCACAATCTGCAGCGCATCGGTGAAATCATGGCCTATGAAATTTCACGAAGCCTCGACTACGAAGAAGTGCCAACAGCCACTCCTTTAGGAACTGCCACATGCCGCACCATCAAGGACCAGCTGGTGCTCGGCACGATTCTGCGCGCCGGAATGCCGTTCCACAACGGATTTCTCAGCTATTTCGACTATGCCGACAACGCATTCGTATCGGCATACCGAAAATACAAGGAAAAAGATTCGTTCGACATCCACATTGAGTATATTGCCACACCGTCGCTTGATGGGAAAACGTTGATTCTGGTCGATCCGATGCTTGCCACCGGCGCATCGATGGAACTCGCCTACCGCGCTCTGCTCACAAAAGGCACTCCCGAACGAGTGATATTCGCATCGGTAATTGCATCGGCACAAGCCGTTGAATTTCTCGGGAGCCATTTCTCCGACAATGTGTCGCTCTACGTGGCTTGCATCGACGACGTTATCAACGAGCACAAATATATTGTGCCCGGACTGGGCGATGCCGGCGACCTCGCTTTCGGCGAAAAACTCTAACGAATGTTCTCTACTTGAAGTTGCCGGAGGCGTCAACCGACACTGTCGTTACCTTCTCCGACTGCGATTTGCACCACGATTCGAGCGCTCCTTTCTCCATCCCCTTGATGTTGAACGCCACAATGCTGGTGTTCCGGCTTTGCACGTTGGTGCTCACTGCTGTGAGCAGCTTCAGCGATATGTCGTAGCTGTCCTGATTAATGCGTTCAGGCTTTACCGAATATTTGAATTGCACCGAAAAGGTGGCAGGGAGCGTGGTGCGGCGGGTGCACTGATATTCCCAGGTGGTGGATGTCACGGGCTGGCTCACTTTGGTGCCGTTGTCGTCGACAACGGCTGTAATATCCATGATATCAACAATTACCGTATTGAAAGTAGCCGTAAACTTGCACTCGGCAAAACGGTTGTTCGGGTTGTCGGGCTCATCGGGGTCGTCGTCGCCACATGAGGTTAACACAAGCACTGCCAGCGCAGCAAGCATAAACATTGAAAAGTGGTGTAAAGCTATCTTCATCATTTCAGCCTTTTTAATTGTGTGTACAAATAAATGCTGTCGGGGTGCATATGCAAGACCCCGACAGCAAAATTGGCATTTATTTCTTCTGATATTTCTCGTAAGCCTCGTCGACGAGCACTTCCTTGACGGTCTTGATGTAATCGAAACCGTATTTTCGGTCGGGAAGCAGATATGAGTCTTCCACCCATTCGTTCCATGCATTCACTGTGATGAGCGGCACCTGATTTGGATGACGGTCGGCATATTCCTTGGCTTTCTGCAGATAAGCGGCAAAGGCGCGCGGCGACTTATTGTAGTGGATAAGGTCCTTTCCGGTCTTTGCCGGGAAACGTGGAGTGTCGTCCCATCCAATGGAGGCATTGGGGAAGAACGGTATTTCGCTGTTGCTCCAACGCTCCTGAGCCTCGATGGCGGCATTCATACACACCATATAGTCCTCGCTGCCAAGACCGCCGAGCCAGTTGTAGACGGTGAAACTGTCGATGCCTATGGTCTTGGCCTTTGCCATAAGTTCCGGAGTGGGCTTTTCCCACGTTACAATCTGCAGGTGCACCCCAGGCAGCCCTGCCTTACGGCATTCGGTTTCGAGATACTCAATTCCTTTGCGGGTCTCGTCGACCGAGCCGAATGTTTTCACCAGATTGTCGAGCGAGAACACCGAGAACACGGGGTAACCGTCGATACAGTAGTAGTTGGGCAAAAGGAAATACTGGTCGATGATGCGCTTGACAATTATCTTGAAGTTTTTCCAATCGACAGCGCCGTTCCACAGGCGGGAATTGTCGGAGCCATAGCGATGGCAGTTCCAGTAGTTGCGTGCCACATCGTGGTTGGCCCACATTATGTAGAAGTTCATCTTGTAGTTGTTGCGAGCTTTCAGGAAACCGTCGTTGAGGCATCCCTCGAGATACGGCCCGTCATTAAACCAGTACCAGTCGAAGATAAAGGTGTTGATGCCGTGGTCGGTTGCAAGGTCAATCCATCGCTCCACCACCTTTGGGTCGTCGTCATGCTCGTAGCCCCACAATGGTTGCTTGGGTTGGTAGTGGCCGTCGAAGCGTGGGGTTCCTTTCTTGATAATCTCCCATTCGCCGTCGCCTTCGGGCCACAGCACTTCATGGCCGAGGGGATCGTCGTGGCACGATGGCCATATGTAGGCCGCAACGGTGTATTTACTTTGGGCATTCATCGACAACGCTCCTGCCAGCATGGCAATGCCGCCAATGATTGCAGCACAATAACAATTTGCGTTCATGATGATTTCATATTTATTTGAGTTCGAATTTCACTGATGAGCGCACATCGTCGCTTGCAGCTGCAATGTGAGCCACAAACTGGCCTGGTTCGGCCACCCACTGATGACGCTGGGCATCGAAATAGCTGAGTGCATCGGTGCCGATGGTGAATGTCACCGTCTTGGTTTCGCCCGGCTTGAGCGACACTTTCTCGAAGCCCTTGAGCTCCTTCACCGGACGGTCGACGCTGCATTTTGGGTCGCTGATGTAGAGCTGTACCACTTCCATTCCTTCGCGCTCGCCGGTGTTGGTTACTGGCACGCTTACGGTAATGGTTTCGCCTTGGGCAATGGTCTTTTTGTCGGCAGTGGCCTTGCCATATGCAAATGTGGTGTAGCTAAGGCCATGACCGAAGGCAAACTGTGGCTTAAGCTTGTTCTTTTCGGCCCAACGGTAGCCCACATATATACCTTCTTTATATTCGAGGTCGATGTACTGCGAACCATCAGTGCGCTTAATGCCCGGGTATGCGTCAAGACGGTGTGCACCAACATTGTTGAGCGATGTCGGGAAGGTGAACGGCAACTTGCCCGACGGGTTCACTGCGCCGAAGAGCACATCGGCAATGGAGTTGCCGGCTTCGGAGCCGAGATACCATGCCTGCACAATGGCGTTCACATTATTTGCCCATGGCATAGCCACAGCGTTGCCCGAAATGTTCACCACCACCAAATTAGGATTGGCCTTGGCAAGAGCTTCGATAACTGCATCCTGTCCGTATGGCAGTTCCAGGCCGGTGCGGTCGCTATCCTCGCAATCCTGGTGCTCGCTTTTGTTCAAGCCTCCAACAAACACCACACAGTCGGCCTTGCGGGCCTCATCGACGGCTTCGGCAATGAGTTGCTCGGCCGAGCGGCTTTCATTCAAGTCCTGGCCAGTGGTCACGCCATTGTATTCGCCGGTTATGTCGCCTACATAGCCACGCACATATTTCACTTCGGCCCGGCCAGCCACCATGGCTTTGATTCCATCGAGCGGAAGCACTTCGCGCTGAACCTTCAGCGACGAGCTGCCGCCTCCCACTGTCATCATCTTTATGGCATTCTCGCCCACCACGAGTATGCGCTTAACCTTGTCAAGGCTGATTGGCAACACCGAGGCGTTGTTCTTCAGCAGCACGATGCCCTCGTCGCCAATGCGGCGCGCAGCGGCATAGTGTTCGTCGCTGCAAAGGCTGCCGAACGGGCGATTGCGGTTCATCGATGTGCGGAAAATCAGACGAAGCACACGGCGAGCCTTGTCGTCGAGTTCCTTAGTGCCCACTTTGCCCGAATGAAGGAGTTCAAGATATGGGTCGGCAAGGAAATAGCTGTCGTAGGCATTCTTCTTGCCCAGTTTCAACCCGTTTGTCCAGCTGCCGTATTCCAGGTCGAGACCGTTGGTTATGGCTTGGTTGGTGTCGTGGGCACCGCCCCAGTCGCTCACCACCACTCCGTCGAATCCCCATTCGTTCTTCAAGATATCGTTGAGGATATACTGGTTGTGGCACAAGTGCTGGTCGCGATACAGGTTGTAGGCACCCATAATGGTCCAAGCCTTTGCCTCGGTAACTGCGGCCTTGAATGCCGGCAAGTAAATCTCATAGAGAGTACGGTCGTCGACAATCACGTTGGTGGTGTGGCGGTTCACCTCGTTGTTGTTAAGGGCAAAGTGCTTCACACAGGCAGCCACGCCGTTTTGCTGCACCCCCTTGATGTAAGGCACCACCATCGATGCCGACAGATACGGGTCCTCGCCCATATATTCAAAGTTGCGGCCGTTGAGCGGAGTGCGGTAGATGTTGACTCCTGGGCCCAGCAGCACAGTCTTGTTGCGATATCGGGCTTCTTCGCCTATCGATTTGCCGTATAGACCCGACACCTCCTTGCTCCACGAAGCGGCAAGGCAAGTGAGCGCCGGATAGGCAATACACGAGTCGTTGGTCCATCCGGCCTGGTCCCATTCGTCCCAGAGCACCTCCGGGCGAATGCCGTGAGGGCCGTCGGTACACCACACCTCAGGAATGCCCAGACGTGGCACTCCTGCCGAGCTGAACTTGGATTGTGCATGCAGTATTTTCACTTTTTCCTCGAGAGTCATTCGGCTCAGTGCATCGTCGATGCGCTTCTCGATTGGCTGACTCTCATCAAGATAGATTGGAGTGCCGGCTGTGGCAGACATAGCAGCTAATGCCAATAATCCGGCAATGAATGCTTTGATTTTCATATCGTTTCTATAAGTTCAAGATAATAGAGATATCGGGTTAAGGATTTCATATGTTAGTATCTACAAATATACTCATTTTTGCAATAATAAACCAAAGAACTGCTATATATAAGACGCACAACGGACACCCGCCTTTGAAAAACAGGGATATCTGATTATCTTTGCGCCTTGTAAACAATTATCTGATATATGGTAAACCAACCGGAAAACCGTAAATGGCAACTCTTGAGCTCGGAGTATCTTCACCGTGAACCGTGGCTTACTGTGGCTCACAATGCCTACCGCCTGCCCGACGGACGTGTGGCTCCCGACTATTACATTCTTGAATATCCCGACTGGGTAAACGTGATTGCACGCACTGCCGAGGGCTTGTTTCTGTTGATTTCGCAATACCGCCCTGGGCTCGACGCCACATGCTTCGAGTTGGTGGCTGGTGTGTGCGACCGCGACGACACCGCACCGCTGGCTTCGGCTCAGCGCGAGCTGCTCGAGGAAACCGGGTTTGGCGGCGGTTCCTGGCGCGAACTGATGAGCATCTCGGCCAACGCCAGCACCACCAACAACCTTACACACTGCTTTGTGGCCGAAGGTGTACATCGTATTGCCGACCATCAGGACCTCGATGCAACCGAGGATATTCAGGTACATCTGCTCACAGTCGACGAGGTGCGCGAACTGCTTTGCTCCAATGCCATCAAACAGGCCACCCATCTGGCTCCGCTGTGGCGCTATTTTGCTGAAAACTCCCTCCTATAGACCGGTATGAGATGCTTCCTTGCCATATTTGCGGCCCTTTCGGCCA
>JAEDFO010000035.1 GCA_016292745.1 Muribaculaceae bacterium
AGTATCTCGGCAAAACAAATTCAAGTAAACTTGATTGTTTTGCACTCGATTTGCATATCTTTAGATAAGATAGGCTGCATCTCGGCAAAACAAATTCAAGTAAACTTGATTGTTTTGCACTCGATTTGCACTATCTTTGCACCAGATGGGACGCAGTAATTTCCCCCACCCATCCGTTATAGAATATAAACCTTAATTACGATGAAACGAAAAGTATTGTCAATTGCAATTATGGCGTTTGCCTCGGTGGTCGCATGGTCGCAGCCGGCTGTGGTAAGTAGCCCATTGCGTGTGATGGAGAGCGAGAGCGGGCTGCTTTCGCCTCAGTGGAGTCCCGACGGCCGATATATTGCCGCTGCGGGCGATGGATATCATGGAATTTATGTTTACAATTTGACCGACAAGTCGATAAGGCAAATATCGTCGGATGCCGGTGCGGGCTACCGTATGCAATGGACCGACGATGCTGCCAGAATAGTTGGCCGTACCTCGGTGATTGCCGACGGAAAGCTGATGCACGAGGTAAAGGTCTGGAATGTGGCCGATGGCGTGGCAACCACTTTGCTCGCGCCCACCCGTGGCCTGAAAGGTTTCCCGATGTGGAACGGAAACGATGAGCTCAGCGTACGCATTGCCGACGAGCGTCGTGCTCTCGGCATAAAAAGCACGCCGGAGGCCATCCCGGCTGAAACTGCGTATTCAATTCTGGTTGAGGACCCCGCCGGTGCCGCATCGCGCATTGAATCGCTCAAAGAATATGCGGGCACGGTGATTATCAACCCATCGCTGTCGCCCGACGGCATGAAGGTGGCATTTCAGGTACCTGGCCGCGGAATGATGGTGATGAATGCAGCCGATGGCTCAGATCTCGTTGGTCTGGGCAAAGGCCTTAACCCTACATGGACCCCTGACGGCAAATGGGTGGTGTATACCATCACCGCCGACGATGGTATGCGCATAACATCGTCGAAAGTGTGTGCCGTTAATGTGACCACTCGTGTTATCTGCGTGTTGCTCAACAATGCCTTGTTCATTCCGATGACCCCCTCGGTTAACCGTCAGGGCACAAGCATGGTGTTTGAGAACGAGGCTGACCGCTCAATATATACCGTTGACATAAAACTGTAATTGCCATGAAAACATATATCATGCACATCATGGCAATAGCTATTGCTATGCCTTTGCTGGCTTCAGCTGCCGATAAGTCAACCGGTTGGTCTGTGCCCGAACCTGACAGGCGTGATGCGAGTATCGACGCGCGGCAACATTGCCGACCGATGCTACTATGATGGCTCGTCAACTCATGAGTATCAGGAGCCCTATCTGTCGGTGAATCGCCGCACAAACATGGCATCGTTGCTCAGTGAGGCCGGTTTCCACACCATTGCCGAACAGCAGAGTCGTAACCTGAACGATGACTACAAGAAGCTCGAAGCTGTGGCTGCAATGCAGTCGATTCTTAAGTATCGTGGAATGGAATTGCCCGATGTGGACCGACGATTACACCCTGAAGGTATATCTGTCGAAATGTCAATATTCCACAACCTATACATTATATATAAAGGACGATGTGGCCAAGAACTCGCTCACAGGACAATTCCTCGACGGCGATGCCAGTGGAACTGAAGGTGCCGACGATAATGGGCTGGTGGATGTATATAACTTGCAAGGTATTATGGTTCGCAGCCAAGTGCCAAGCAACGAAGCCACTCAAGGCCTCCCCGCTGGAATCTACATAGCCGGCCACCGCAAAATGATAGTGAAATAACATCAAAAAAAGAAACGAGAGCGCCATAAGCGTTCTCGCTTCTTTTTTGTGGAGCTGGAGGGGATTGAACCCTCGTCCAAACGTGGAACTAATAAGTTTTCTACACGCTTAGTTGCGACTTGGTTTTCGGAAACAGACAGGCACGCAACCACCAATCTGAAACTTAGCCTCTAAATCTCGGAGCGCACACGAGGCAAGTGAACCCCTATTTCCGAATTATCTGCACCACCTTATCGAAACGTCTCGGAACCAGGCAATCGGGTGATGTCTCGTCTCTGCCACTGTGGCGGAGATTAAGCGTAATCTACTGTACTTCGATTATGCAGCGAGAGCGTAGTTAGTTTCGCCATTTGAATGTTCGATGTCTGAGATTATAGAGGAGAGCCATCATCCCTCTGCGTGCTTGCTTACCACCTCTACACGCTGTCAAAGCCAGTCAGCCCCGTAAGTGGTCAGTGCTGCAAAGATACGCATATTTTCGCAATTTGTGCATATCGATTGCCGAATATTTCGATATTAATTGCTTTTGCGGTAACTGATTATAGCCCATATCCACACTGAGGCGGCATATATGGCGAGGATAATGATGTTTTTCGGCATTGCTGTTGGTGTATTTTGTGAGATAAGTGCTAATTTTGTCGATAAAAAGATAAGTATGCGAACATTGTTTACAATAATGATTGCTGCACTGTGTTGCATTGGCATGAAACCGTGCACTTCGGCCATTGTGTCGGGGAAAATTACCAAGAGTGGCCGGGTGATGATGTGGAAGCATCGCGACACAGGCAAAGAAGACGGCAAGGTTGAGCGTATCGAAGCCCGTAATGGCCGAATGGCATATGTGGCGGTCTACGATGCAATCGACCGGAAGAATCGTGAGGCTTGGGCTGGTATGAACACTGCCGGATTTGCAGTGATGAACACCGCTTCGTATAATCTGAAGAACGACAAAGTGAAGGACAAGGATATGGATAAGGAGGGGCTGCTGATGACAGTCGCTCTGGGCACTTGCCGCACTGTCGACGATTTCGAACGCTTGCTTAAGACTTATCATCGCCCTATGTGTGTGGAGGCTAATTTTGGTGTGGTCGATGCTCAAGGGAATGCTGCATATTTTGAAACAAACAATTATTCCTACACCAGAATCAACCTTAGTGAAGCCGAAAACGGGGCGTTGGTGCGCACCAACTATTCCCATACTGGACGTGTCGACGAAGGTTACGGCTATATTCGTGAGGCAAATGCCAATTGCCTACTGGCTCCGCACATTGCCGCCCGCGACATCGTGCCCGCTACTTTCACCGAGGAACTGTCGCGCTCATTCTATCATTCACTCATCGACCGTGATTTCTCGCAGATGGGGCTTCAGTGGATTGTCGACCAGGATTTTATCCCGCGTCGCAGTTCGGTGGCAACAATAGTGTTTGAAATACCGGCTCCAGGAGAAGATCCTTCACTTGCGACAATGTGGATTGGCCTCGGTTATCCTCCGTGCAGCGAAATCAGGGCTGTGTGGTGCACTCCCGACGGTCTGCCTGATGAACTTCGTGGCACATTGCCTAACGGTCATTCGTCCTTGTGCGACCGCACTGTAGAGATGAAGCATAAGGTGTTTCCTATACAACGAGGCAATGGCCAGTCGTATCTTAACATTTCATTGCTCTACAATGAACAAGGTACAGGATATTGCCAAATAATGAAACAAAAGAATCTGCTTTATTATCAAACAGTTTACGAAGAACTTGACCGCCGCCGTAAGGCTTTGGTCAATAAATAAATCCATAGAATAAATGTTGACAAAATCACTTATTACGATAGGAATGCTGTTGGTGTCGAACGTATTCATGACATTTGCATGGTATGGACATCTTAAACTGCAGCAGACTGGCATCAGCACAAATTGGCCTCTGTATGTTGTAATCCTTTTTTCGTGGGCCATAGCTCTTGCGGAGTATTCATTCCAGATTCCAGCCAATAGAATCGGGTTTGTAGATAACGGAGGCCCTTTCACGCTGATGCAACTCAAGGTAATACAGGAGGCCATCACTTTAGTGGTATTCACCGTTTTCACCGTGGTGCTTTTCAAGGGTGAGTCGCTTCACTGGAATCATTTTGTAGCGTTTCTGCTCATCCTTTGTGCCGTATATTTTGCATTTCTCGACACCGGAAAGGCTTGACAATGTGTATGATACGCCTCGAATCGCATAAAATCACATCGGCCGAGTATCTGAAAATCCTTTATGGCCACATTGTCGAGGATTACTGGTTCCTGATTGCCTTGGTGGCGCTGACAATGATAGTGATGTCGGCTGTCGATATCCGTTGGCTTATTGTCACGTTGATGTGCGTGTTTGTGGTGGTTCCCATGATAATGTCGTATCTCTACATATGGCATGCTATGAAACCTCTTGTGCGCTTGTCGATATTGCCGAAGAGTGTGGTTATCGATGATTCGGCAATAACAATAGAGCCTGCCGACGAAGTCAGGCTGTCGCAGCTGGTACTGCCTTTCACCGACTTCTCGCGCTATCGAATTACCGATAAGTATCTATTATTGACTTTTTCGCAGAGCAAATATCTTTTTTTTGTAGTACCTTTGACTGTATTTAAGCCCGGACAGCTGTCTTTGGTTGAACAACGGTTGTCGGCGGCCATTAAAGCATATTGATTATGGGCAACATTAACGACGATAAATATGTGTTCTCTCTTGAGATGAAGGTTCGCGACTATGAAGTGGATTGTGAGAATATAGTGAACAATGCCGTCTATCTTCATTATCTCGAGCACACACGTCATGAGTTTTGCAGTTGGGCTGGACTGTCGTTCAAAGAGATGCACGACAGTGGTATCGACCCGGTGCTTAACAAGGTGGAAATTGAATATCGCACACCGTTGCGCAGCAACGATGTGATGGTGAGCAAATTGTGGGTTGAGATGCGCGGACCTCGGTTTGTGTTTCACCAGGACATATATAAGAAGGAAACGGGCCAGATGAGCGTAAAGGCAGTGGTTAGCTGTGTGTGTCTGGAAAACGGGCGTCTTACCCGTGGCGAAATCCTTGCCGAAAAATTCAAGAAATACCTTTCCGGAGGTGATAAATGACGAGTGAGTACGAAATAGCGTTTGCATTGGTGCGTGGCATGTCGGTCGACTTGGCACGTAAGATTCTCGATGTAGTGGAATCGGAGCAGAATTTCTTCGTGCTGAAGCAATCGGAACTCGAGGGTATAATCGGAGCGAAGAATCGCATTCTTGAGTCGGCTTATCGTAATGAAATCCTTGAGAAAGCACGCCGCGAGATGGAATTTGTCAATGCAAATTCCATCGACCTTTACTATTTTCGCGATGCTGCCTTTCCACAACGTATGCTCGACGCTATCGATGCCCCAATATTGCTTTTCGGCAAAGGTCCAGTTAATCTCAATGCAGCACGGCTTGTGAGTGTGGTAGGCACTCGCCATGCCACTCAATATGGCAAGGCCATTACCGACAAGATTATCGGTGAGCTTGCCGAGATGTATCCCGATGTGATGATTGTCAGCGGATTGGCCTACGGAATCGATGTGGCAGCACACCGGGCTTCGCTGGCACATTCGGTTTCCACCATAGCTATCTTGGGCCATGGACTCAATACCATTTATCCTGCCACGCATCGTAGTGTGGCAGTGGATATGTTGCGCCACAATGGCGCTCTGTTGAGCGAATATACCTCGCAGGACGCTATACATCGCGGCAATTTCCTTGCCCGAAACCGTATTGTAGCAGCTATTTCCGATTGCACTCTGGTTGTGGAATCGGCTGTGAAGGGTGGGGCTATGGTGACCGCTTCCATTGCCAACAGTTATAACCGCGATGTGTTGGCAGTGCCCGGTCGAGCCAACGACCCGTTCTCAATGGGGTGTAATGCTCTTATCCGCGACAATAAGGCCTCACTGGTGACCTGTGCTGACGATATTGCCAACGTTATGCGCTGGCCGAAACCAAAACCCAAAGTTCCGGTCGAACAATCACTTTTCCCCGAATATACCGACGAGGAAAAGCTGATTATCGATTTCCTGACACAGCATGGCGAATGCCACGTTAACGACATTGCCTGCCATCTGAATGTGCCAATACATACGTTGCTCAGCCAATTGGTTGACATGGAATTCAACGGCTATGTTAGGGCTGTGCCCGGTAGCCGATATACTCTTGCTTAGATTATGACAACAAAATCCGACAATAATACCCTTGGCCTGTCGGCCGGAAAAGGATTGCTGGCGCTGTCGCCAATTCTTGTTTTTCTATTGGCATATCTTGGTGTGTCGATTGTATCGCACGACTTCTACAAGATGCCTATTGCGGTGGCTTTCATCATTGCTGCCGTTTGGGCAGTGATAGTGTCGGCTGGCGACTTTACCAAGCGCATAAATGTGTTTTCTAAGGGAGCTGCCAATCCCGACATTCTGTTTATGGTGTGGATTTTCATCCTGGCCGGAGCCTTTGCCAGCCTGGCAAAGAGCATCGGTGCCATCGACGCCACTGTACAGCTGGCCCTGCATTATATGCCCGGAGGTTTTATTGTTGCCGGCTTGTTCATTGCCTCATGCATTATATCGATGGCTGTGGGCACCTCGGTGGGCACCGTTACAGCCATTGTGCCGTTGGCTTGCCAGATGTCGGCCGACACTGACATCTCCACTGCATATGCTGTGGCGGCGGTGTTGTGCGGTTCGTTTTTCGGCGATAATCTTTCGTTTATTTCCGATACTACGATTGCTGCCACACGTACACAGAACTGTAAGATGAACGATAAGTTTAAGGTGAACATATGGCTTGCCGGCCCTGCAGCACTGGTGGTTATTGCCGTTTATCTTTTGCAGCACGAAGCGGGCACATATGTTGCCACATCGCTCGATGACCTTAACTATTGGCTCATCTTGCCATATATTATTGTTATTGGCACTGCCATGGCAGGTGTGAATGTGGTAAAGGTGCTGCTGCTGGGCATCGCTTCGTGTCTGGCTATAGGTATGGCATTCGGCTCAGGAATGATTGACATGTGCAGCTCGATGGGCGACGGAATTGATGGAATGGGACAGCTCATTACAGTTACTTTGCTTGCTGCCGGCCTGCTCGCCATAATCGAGTTTAATGGCGGCATAAGATATCTCATTCAGGTGATGACAAATAGGATAAATGGCAAGAAAGGTGCATATGCCACTGTGGGCAGTCTTGTTGCACTGGTGAATCTCTGCACTGCCAACAACACCATTGCCATTATCACCGTAGGTTCGTTGTCGAAGTCGATTTCCGACCGCTTTGCGCTCGATTCGCGTAAGGTGGCGAGTGTGCTCGACACCTGTTCGTGCATTATTCAGTGTATAATTCCTTATGGCGCTCAAATGCTGCTTGCCACTTCTCTCGCTGAGATTTCACCCATGGAACTTTATCCGTATCTCTATTATCCTGAGGTACTGGCAATAGCAGTGGTGCTGTCGATTTTATTCAACCGACGCTCCCGCTAATATAAACTCGTGTGTGAGATTGAATTACTTTTTGCGGCCTAATATTCTGCCAAACGGAATCAGCGCCACTATCGATGCCACCACTGATGCAACAACACACCAGCGCGAAACCTCGTATCCCCACGCTGACACGAACGGCTGTGGTACGGCAGCAAACTGCAGCGATGGGGCAAGTGCAAAGAAGTAGGCGAAGATGCCTATGAAGGCCAGCGAAGCCAGCGACCAGTAGCGGCTTTTCATGCAGCTGAAGGCTATGGCACCAAATCCGGCAAGAAACGGCAACAGCGACATTACCACCTCTTGAAGCGATGCAAAATTATTTATTACATTTTCGGTGAATTGATAGCCCGTGATTGTCCCGAAAAGTCCTAAATCGCAGAACGGGCAGAACACATATGCTATTATTGAGATTACTAAAAGTATATTCGACAGAAATTTCATAAATACTTGGCCTTTGTTATTGCGAAGATACAATAAATATGCATTAATGCAAATCATTTAGTGCTAAATAGAACTAAATTATTCGTAACGCATTGACTGCGACGGCTCGAGCCGGCTTATTATGTATGAAGGAATCACCAAGGCCAGCATGGCAAACACTATCACACCCAGGTTGAGCGCTGATATATACCACCAGTTGAGTTCTATGGGAACAAACGACATATAGTACGATTCGGGGTCGAGGTGAACTATGTGGAAATGCTTTTGCAACAGCGCCAGCGCAATGGATATGGCATTGCCGATTATAAGTGCTCTCACAATCAACTTCTCAGCCAGAAAAATGAAAGTGATGCGCACTGAGGAATTGCCCACACCGAGTGTCTTGAGTATGCCTATGGTGCTTATCTTGTCGAGAATAATTATCAACATCCCTGCCACGATAGTGAATCCTGCCACGAATGCCATGAGGATGAGAATTATCACTATGTTTGCATCGAGAAGGTCGAGCCAGGCAAAATAGGTGATATTCTCATTGTATATATCTGCCACCTGGAACGTGTCGCTCGATTTATCGGCAATGCCTTGGTGGACAAGCTGTGAGTATATGTCGTAGGCCGTAGGGGTGGAGTTTTCCTGGTGGAGGAGTGTTGCTGCGATATAGGAGCACTCGCTGTCGGCCCAGCCGTTAACCTGACGGAGCATAGCTATGTTGCCAATGGCGGTAGCATTGTCGAAATCATCGAAATCGGTGTTGAAGATGCCGCTGACAGTCAGACGGCGCACCTTCACATTGTCATCGATGAAGTAGGCAAACACCCGGTCGCCGATACCAAGCTGCAACTGAGCCGCCACGTGCCGCGAGATGGCAATCTCGGTGGTTATGCTGTCGGACAGCGATGGCATATGCCCTTCGATGAGATGCTGCGCCATGAATGAGGTGTCGGCCGATGCCGAAAGCCCTCTGATGCCGATACCCTTGTAATCATTGTCGGTCTTTATTAGCGCCTCCTTCTCGATTATGGGTTCAACGCACAATACCTCGTTGCCGGCGCCTATAATGGCCGAATATGAGTTGAAGTCGATAGGCCGTGGACGGTGCGTGGTATAGTCGGGCTGCAGCGATACCTTCACATGTGGCCCCAGAGAATAAATTTTCGAGGTTATTTCACTGCGGAATCCGGTGACGATGGCAATTGACAGAAACATAATGACAACGGCAATCGTCATCCCGGCAAGCGCTATGTTGAGGATTGTCGAGGTGGAGCTTGTTCCGTCGGAACTAAGCCGTAGCCTGCGTGCCATATACATTTCTTTTTTCATTGCTCTGTGATTAATGCTGTTTCGATTTGCAAAAGTAATGATAAATGCCCAATGATGTATGGCAATGGTCTGAAGAAAGTTGCAATTCTGCTCTCACTACATTTTTATTAGTGAACCGTAATTATTACTTTTGCAGAAATATAACAATTGACATGAATTTTTGGAAAAACATATTTCTCCTGTTTGTGGCTCCACAACTTGGCTGGCAGGAAATAGGCAAGTATAATGTGCCGAAGGACGCTTTGCTGTCAAAGATGTTCTTCCCAATGCTGGCTGTGTTGGCGCTGTCGAATGTCGCATCGTTCTTCTATCTGTCGGGCACCTCGATATCGTCGTTCCTGCAGAAGGTGATTGTCGATGTGGGAGTGTACTTTTTCGGATATATGCTGAGCACATATTTGCTTGTGATGATTAATTCGAAACACATCGACAACGACAAGAAGAAACTTAACGATGTGTATCAGTTCGTGATTTATTCCTATGCCATGCTGATGGCGCTCACAATAGTGGAGAATCTTTTACCCGACAACCTTATCGACGTGTTCATCATTCTGCCGCTGTATCTGGTGTATGTGATTTGGCGTGGATATGGATTCATAGCACCGAAAATGAGCGAGCAGCACTTTGTGCTGACTTTTGCACTCTCCATTATGGCGCCTTATTTGCTGTTGAGCAAGATGCTCGAATTATTGATTGTTTAATCTGATTTGCTACAATGAAACAGCCTCAAATCAACATAAAGAACAAGCGGGCCACATTCGATTTTGAAATCGTTGAGACCTTCACCGCCGGTATTGTGCTCACTGGAACCGAGATTAAATCGATTCGAATAGGCAAGGCCAGCCTCGTTGATTCGTTCTGCTACGAGGAACGAGGTGAAATCTGGCTGAAAAACATGTATATCGCCGAATACTCATTTGGCTCGTATAACAACCACGCAACCCGTCGCGACCGAAAACTCTTGTTGCAGCGTCGCGAAATCCAGAAACTGCAGAAATCGGGAAAGGAAACGGGATTTACAATTGTTCCGTTGCGAGTGTTTATCAACGAGCGTGGCTTGGCCAAGGTGGTCATCGCCATTGCCCGAGGTAAGAAGGAGTACGACAAGCGTCAGTCGATAAAGGAACGCGAGGACAAGCGTGCCATTGACAGAATGTTCAAGAAGTAGTCGTGCTATGGCTTGTGCCCTATTATCAGGACGCAACTTCTGTCGTTGAGGCCAACACCAAACAAATATTGGTTGCCCCCATCGTTGCAACGAAGTTTTTTGCGTAGTTGCTCTGCTGTGAGCGGGAAATTGCGTGTGGCAACGTTGATGTGAGGGTATGACTTCCCAAACCCCTTCAGTTCACGTTCCTTGTAAGGGATAATCTCATCTATAGCGAAAACTCTTCCTGGAAAATCAGCTATATATTTGTCGCTGACAAATATATGGGTGTTATTGTCAATTTGGGCAATGCCATATGCATCGGCCAGAGCGGCAAACGCACCGGCTTTCATTATGCAGGCATTTGGCTCGAGAATATATCCTCCTGCTTGCGGCATAGCGGTGGGGGTGCTCGATGTGCGGCCGTTTCTGGCATTGAAATCGAATCGCTGCGCGGTGCCGTCGCTGTCAGTATAGTTCACGGTGTGGATAGACGGTTCTGAGTCGCTTTTATCGGCCGATACCCTTATAAGAACCTCCTTGCATTCGTTCTTTATTGCTACCACCCATATGTCGGTGATGCCGTCGATTCGTGCAAGGGTATCGTTGATGTCAATCATCGGTGAAGCCTTGACTATTAGATAGTTGCATCGTTTTAGAATGAGCGGCATCAGAGCAATTATGTTGGGCGAGCAGTCGGCAATGTCATACACACGGTTGCTGTGGCTGTCGCGACGGGCTGGGTCGACAAATATGGCATCGAATCTGAGGTCGGTGTCGGCGATGAAATCGGCCGAGTCGCCACATATGATGTCGACATTGGCATTCATTACGACCATATTGTGCCGGGCAATTTCGGCGGCATTGGTGTCAATTTCAATTCCGGTAACCTTGCAACCATGGGAAGCGATGGCGATGTCGTCGATGCATAGGCCCGCGGTCATGTCGAGCACCGTTCTGCATCCATTGAACAGCGAACCATGGAATTGCGCTACCAATTCGTCGGTGCATTGCTCAGCCAGAAGAGTCGACGGAAACAGAAACCGAGGCTCAGCGGCTATGCTTGGCAATTTGCGGCGGATGCGTTGTCGGCACTCTATCTGTGCAATGGCGAGACCCATGTCGAACGAATATTCCGTGGCGTTGTAGTATTTCAATCGCAAACGGTTAGGTTCGGCATCAATGTTCTTGCTGATAAACTCGAAAAAGTCGGCAGTGAAAGTCATGCCACAAATATACAACAATATTTTTTATTAACTTTGCACAACTATTCGGCGAATGCACTATGATATACCCTCGTAACTTTGAGCAGAAGATAGGTTTCGACCACATCCGCACATATTTGAAAGGATATTGTCAAAGCACTTTAGGCAAGGACGTTGTCGACGAGATGGCGTTCATGTCCGATGTTGCTGCCATATCGACTCGGCTTGGTGAGACTGTTGAGATGCTTGCCATAATAAATGGTGGAGTGGAGTTGCCGTTGAATTATATGGCTGATATCAACAGCCAGCTCAACGGTGTGAGGGTGGAAGGCACATACCTTACTGCCGATGAGCTCTACAGCCTCTATCGTTCGCTTGCCACGATGACCGACATCGCCCGTTTTTTCGGCACCGAGGACGCTTCGTTGCAATATCCGTTGCTTAAGGCCTCGGTGGCCAATTTGCAGCTTTTCCCGGAACTTACCGCCGCAATATCAGGGATTATCGACAAGTTTGGCAACATTCGCGACAATGCATCGCCGCAGCTGCTTGAACTGCGTCGTAGCATTGCCAACACCACATCGAGCATCAACGGGATGCTGCGTCGCATTCTTGTGTCGGCCCGAGAGGCGGGATATGTCGACAAGGACGTGGCGCCGTCGGTGCGCGACGGCCGTCTGGTTATTCCAGTGTCGCCGATGTATAAGCGTAAAATCCGAGGCATAGTGCACGACGAATCGGCCACCGGCAAGACTGTGTTCATCGAACCAGCAGAGATTGTCGAGGCAAACAACACCATCCGCGAGCTTGAGAGCGAGATTCGTCGCGAGATAATACGCATTCTCACGGCCGTCACATCCACCATACGCCCGCACATTGATGAACTCATCTGGGCCTATTCGGTGCTTGGTAATCTTGATTTCATCAGGGCAAAGGCCCGATTTTCCATTGAAATGGAGGCAAATATGCCGGTTGTGGAGTCGACACCAGAACTTGAATGGTATCATGCCGTGCATCCGGTGTTGTCGAAGGCGCTCGCCGAGCAGGGCAAGAGTGTGGTGCCGCTTAATGTAACCCTTAACCAAGGAAATCGTATACTGCTGATTTCAGGTCCGAATGCCGGCGGTAAGTCGGTGTGCCTGAAAACAGTTGGCGTGAATCAGTATATGCTTCAATGCGGAGTGTTGCCGCTGGTGCACAGCAACTCACATTTCGGTGTGTTTGAAAATCTGTTTATCGACATTGGCGACGAGCAGTCGATAGAGGACGACCTGAGTACGTACAGCTCACACCTCAACAACATGAAGTGCTTTATCAACAACAGCAACGCACGCACTCTTATCCTCATCGATGAGTTCGGAAGCGGAACCGAGCCTCAGATTGGAGGTGCACTTGCCCAAGCCATATTGCGCAACCTTAACGATAAAGGGGTGTTTGGCGTTATCACTACCCATTACCAGAATCTGAAGCATTTTGCCGACGACACCCAAGGAATCGTAAATGGTGCCATGCTTTACGACCGGCAGAACATGCGCCCACTGTTCCAGTTGTCGGTCGGATATCCCGGCAGTTCGTTTGCCATTGAAATAGCCAATAAGATAGGGTTGCCGCGCGAGGTTATCGACGAGGCAAAGGAGATTGTGGGCAGCGACTATGTGAATCTTGACAAATATATCCTCGACATCACCCGCGACCGCAAATATTGGGAAAACAAGCGCCAGAACATTCGCATAAAGGAGAAACGGCTCACCGAATTGCTTGACCGCTACGATGAGGCTGTGTCGAGCTTATCGGCCGAACGTCGTGATATCATCAAAACCGCGAAGGCCGAGGCGAGCGATATCTTGTCGAGCGCTAATTCGGCCATCGAACGCACCATCCACGATATCAAAAAGGCGAATGCCGAGCGTGAACGAACCAAGGACCTGCGCCGTCAGCTCGACGATTTCCGCCATAAGCTGCAAACCGAGGAATTTGTCGAAAGCGACGAGAAACTGCAGAAACTTCAAAGCCGACAGCGACGCAAGCACGAAAAGCAAAAGCAAAAGGCTGAACCCAAACCGGCAGATGCTATAAAGGTGGGCGACACAGTTACCATCGATGGGTCGAATTCGGTGGGCGAGGTGCTTGAGGTTGAAGGCAAACAGGCAACTGTAACTTTTGGCATAATGAAATCGAAGGTCGATGTGTCGCGTCTCACCAAGACCTTGCGCAAGGCCAGCCGCAATATAGAGCGCAAACCAGTGGCTGTGAGCGAAGAAAGCCGGTCTCGACAACTCAATTTCTCACCCGATATCGATGTGCGTGGCATGAAGGTTGACGAGGCGCTGCAGGCAGTAACCTATTTTCTTGACGATGCCACACAGTTCAGTATCTCTCGCGTGAGAATACTGCACGGAACAGGCAACGGCATATTGCGCCAGTATATCCGTGAATTCCTCAACACATACCCCGGTGTGAAATCGTATCGCGATGAGCACGTGCAGTTTGGCGGCGCCGGCATCACAGTTGTCGATTTGTCGTAACCGATGACGGTTGTAATAAAAACGAAAAAAATGTTTGTGAAAACCGATAATTTGTTCCCCTAGATATTGCATCACAAACATTTTTCATTATATTTGCATAAGATAGGTTGCATTTCCGGCACTATCTTTGAAAAAGAGATACCAATACTATTCGACCAACTTTAAATTTATAGACTATGGACCGTACATCTTTTTTATTTTTGGCTGAAGGATTCGAAGAAATAGAGGCGTTAACCGTTGTCGATGTCATGCGTCGTGCCGAATTGCCAGTGGTGACCGTTTCGATAGGGAATTCAAGGAGTGTTAAAGGTGCTCATGGAATAGTTGTTGATGCCGATGCGTTGTTTACTGATGCCGATTTCTCTTCGGTTGAATGGCTGATATTACCCGGTGGAATGCCCGGCGCATCGAATCTGTATAATTTTGCTCCACTTCGCGAACTGTTGCTAAAGCACAATACAGTAAAAGGTAAGATAGCCGCCATATGTGCCTCGCCTGCAGTGGTGTTGGCACAATCGGGCATCCTCAAAGGCAAGCATGCCACCTGCTATCCTGGTTTTGAAGACCTTATGGAGGGTGCTGAAGTGGTTCCCGAGCCGGTAGTAGTCGACAAGAACATCATCACTTCGCACGGTCCGGCATCGGCTATGCAGTTTGCATTGGCCATTGTGGCAGCCGAGAAAGGTGAGGAAGTTGCCTACGAAATAGCAAGCGGAATGCTTTTGTATCCTCAGAACCATCAGTATTATTTCTGATGAATTATCTTTCATATCCATCCGTCATGCCTTGATTGATTCAAGGCGTGACGGTAATATAATAATGTAACATATCATGAAAAAAATCTTCTTTGCGGCAGCGATGCTGCTTATCTGTGTGTCGGCTATGGCACAGGACCGTGCCGACCGTCAGAATCTTTACGATGAGAATTCTTTCTCAATGATTCTGCTTGGCGACCCTCAAGGCTATATCAAGTATGACATCAACCAACCTTTGTTCGAACTCTGTACGGCGTGGATTGCCGATAATGTTGACCATCTGAAAATTAAGGCTGTGCTTTGCACCGGCGACATTGTGGAGCAGAACGAGAACATCGTGCGTAATCGCAAGATGCTCAATCAGACCAGCCGCGAGATGTGGGAGGCTGGCTCGCGTGCTTTCGAACGCCTCGACGGGAAGGTACCTTACATTATTTCGTGCGGAAACCACGAATATGGCTACCAACGTTCGGAAAACGGTATGACCCATTTCCCTGAGTATTTCCCGTTTGAACGCAACAAGGCCTGGTACGACGTGTGCGTTAGTGCTTATCCTAACCGTAGTGGTGTGGCTTCGCTCGAAAATGCCGCTTTTGAGTTCAACGACCCTAACTGGGGTAAACTGTTAGTGATTACATCGGAATTCGCTCCGCGCGACGAAGTGCTCGAATGGGCAAAGAATCTGGCGGCCAAGCCTGAATACAAGGACGCAAAGGTGATTTTCATGACTCACTCTTTCCTGCACGAACGCACTGCCGAACGCATCAAGGAAGAAGGTTATCTCATTGCTCCTCGCAACTGGGGACAGCAAATCTGGGAAAAACTCATTGAACCGTCGTCGAACATTGTGATGGTGATATGCGGCCACACTGGCGAACCTGGCGACTTTGAGGATTCGGTGGCATATCGTGCCGACAAGAATTCGGCTGGCCGAACCGTACACCAGATGATGTTCAACGTGCAGATTCTCGGTGGCGGCTGGGAAGGCAACGGTGGCGATGGTTGGCTCCGCATTCTTGAGTTCATGCCCGATGGAATGACGGTGAAAGTACGAACCTATTCACCGCTGTTCGGTATTTCTCCGGCAACCAAGCACCTGGCTCATCGCACCGGTGCATGCGACCAGTTCGATATGGTGATTAAATAATGAATATTGCCCGGTTTCCTGTTTTCCCGTTTTTTTAGATAATTTGTGGCAAGATGATTGGCTCATGTTGCCACAAATGCTATTTTTGCGCATTATTTTAGTGTAATCATTAAAGAGGTGTCAAACGATATGAAAATTAATATGTTGCGGTTAATTGTCATGGCTGTGTTGCTGTCGACAATACTACCTGCCGGTGCAGTGCTCAAGGAAAGTTCGTTCGAGCAGACTTTGACAGTGCTGAAGGCCGAACTCGAGCGTAGCTACCATAAGCAGAAGACCATCATGGCACTGTATGAGCAACGCACCAAGGACGAACACGAGCAGCTGATTGTCACCATGCGGCGCTGCAACCAGATTTCGCTTATTCTCTATTCGCAGAAAGAGGATTTCACCTTCGACATGGCTTATGCATGCCAACAGGCTACCGACATGTATAATAATACCAGCTTGGCAAAGTTCCCGTATGAGAAAATCAGGAAGCGGATGCGCGTGGAGGTTGACCGTTACGATAAACTGATATATTCGCTCGAAAGTTTGCCTCCGGCAACAAACAATTCGTTCCAAGCCGAGACCAATATTGCTGCCGATGATACTGCTGCAGTGCGCCGGTTGCAGTTGCGTATTGATAGCATTGCCAAGGCTATGGGCGAGGAGCCGTTTATACTTACCGACCTCGAACAGCAAGCACGTAACCAATGCGTAATCTATGCCAAGGCATTGCGCAACAACATGGTGCGCCTGATGAACAAGATTGAGGCCGATACCCGTCACTATGGAGAGGTTACTCAACGTCTTGCCGACCTTAACTCTTATGCTCAGACTAAATACGAAGCTCTTCGAAGAAACATTTTCAACAATCGCGGCGACGATTATCTGACATTGCTGATGAAATTGCCGTCGGTGGTGTCGCAGGTGACGAGTGAAATTGACGACAAATATGTGCCGCTCGCCGATTCGCGCTCGGTGGCCGAAGATGGCACAGTGTATGAGTATAACTCGCATTCGCAGTGGCGCGGAATGATTATCCCCATAACCTCGGTTTTCGTGTTGTTCTATGTAATTGTATCGGCATTGTTGAGTTATGCTATCATCACTTGGTTGGTGCCGTGTCGCATCCGCAGTAGGGATGAATTCCATCATAAGCAGCCGGTGTTGCTTATTGCCTGCGGTTTCATTGTGTTCACTCTTTCGATTGGTGTGGCTCAGCATTTCCTTACCAATAACTTCCTGATAATGGCGGTGAAACTGCTGCTCGAGTTCTCGTGGCTGGTGGTGTTCATCTTGCTGTCGCTGCTGTTCCGTCTCAACGGAGAACAGATAAGCGAGGGCGTAAAGCAGTATGTACCGTTCTTGGTAATGGCATTTGTGGTTATAGTGTTCCGAATCATTTTCATTCCCAATAATCTCGTTAATCTTATTTTCCCGCCCATTTTGTTGGTGTTCACCATCTGGCAGGCTGTGGTGCTACGTCGTCGAAAGGTAATATTGCCGGCAAGCGACATGTTGTATTCCATCATTTCGTTTGTGGCAATGCTTATGGCATGCATTACATCGTTCATAGGCTACACCATGATGGCTGTGGAGATTATGATTTGGTGGACATTCCAGTTGGCGTGCATCCAGACCATCACTTTCTTCTTCGACATCTGCAATAAGTATGAAACCGACACTTTGATTAAGAAGATTCAGCGCGCATACAAGGAAAAGAACAACGGGAAACTCCCCACCGACAAAATACAGAGCACTATCGATAAACTTCGCAGTCAGATTGCCGAGGCTTCGGACGATGATAAGCCAGAATTGGAGCAAAAGCTCGCCGATGCCGAGCGACGCTTGTCGAATGCTCTGTATGCCATGCGCGACACCATAAAGAAGAAGATGGAGAAGGGCGAGTATATTCAGCACACCTATATCTTCGATTTCATAACCAAGGCGTTAATTCCGGTTATGGCTGTGGTGTCGGTGCTGGTGAGCCTTTATATGGCGGCAAGCATGTTCGACATGACCGACCTGTTTATGAAATATCTTGGTGTCGACTTTGTGTCGACCTCCTTCCTGCATCTGTCGATTCTGAAACTATGCATTGTAATTTCATTGTTTTTCGTATTCAAGTATGTCAACTACACCGGCCATGCATTCTATAAAGAGCTGAAGAACCGTAGGAATGAGATATATCTGGCCGAGGAGCGGCGAAAACTGCGTGAGCGCGGCAATAACGGCGACGACATCGTTTTGCCAAGCACTAACCTCACGCTTGCCAACAACATTATCACCATACTGGTGTGGGGCTCATACTTCATTACGGTGCTTTATATGCTGAATGTGCCTAAAAGCGGTATTACGATAATCACTACAGGCTTGGCCACTGGTATGGGTTTCGCCATGAAGGACTTGCTCGAGAACTTCTTCTATGGCCTTTCGCTGATGACTGGCCGCATACGTATAGGCGACTACATCGAGTGCGACGGCATTGCCGGAAAGGTGGAATCGATAACCTATCAGAGCACACAGATTGTCACCCGCGACGGTTGTGTGATTGCATTCCTCAATTCGCAGCTTTTCAGCAAGAATTTCAAGAACCTTACACGCAACCATAAGTACGAGATGGTGAAGATTCCTATCGGAGTGGCATATGGCGTGAATGTGCAGAAGGTGCGCGAGGTGCTTATCGATGGTATTAACCGCCTTATTGAGCAGAAAACTGCCGATAAACCTAATCTGATAAAGAAAGGCACCCAGGTGAGTGTGTCGTTTTCCGAATTTGGCGACAGCAGCGTGAACCTTGTGGTTGTGGTATGGGTGCTTGTTGAGGACAAGGTGGCATTTGTGAGTGCTGCCAACGAGGTTATCTACAATGTACTTAACGACAACAACATAGAAATACCGTTCCCGCAGCACGACCTTCACATCCGCGACTCGGTGAGCCTTCCAATAACTTCTGATAAACAACATAACGAAGCATAGAACATGAAAAAGTGGCTTTAATAGGAATAGCATCGCTGGTGGCAGCGATTGTAGTATATCTGGTTAGTTTCACAATCATCGATGCTCATCTTATGGGCACGGCAACGCCTGAGTTCGAGATGTCGGTCGATGCCGAAAGCTACATCATTCCGGAGTCAACTCGTATAGATGCACAGACCGGATTCAAATGCTCGGCATTCTCAAGCGCCTACGTTCTGCGTCATTGGGGCATAGAAGCCCACGGCGACAGTGTGTACGAGGTTATGCCTGATAAGATGGAGGACGGTTATGTGTCTCCCAAGGGGATTGTCTCGTTCCTTGAGTCAAATGGATTCGATGTGGAATATCACATCGGAAACCTCAATGCATTGAAGGATGAGGTTGCCGAGGGGCATCCGGTGATAGTGATGATAAAGATTTATCCGGAGCAGGATTGGCTTCACTACGTGCCGGTAGTGGGTTATACCCCCGACAGCATTTTCATTGCCGAATCGCTTCCCGAGCTGTGTAACGCAACTGCCCCGACTTATAATCGTAGCATATCGACTGCCGATTTCGAGAAATTGTGGGACACGCGCTCGCTGAAGATGCCGCTTTACTCCAACACCTTCATAACTTCTGAGAAATAGAGAGTGTCAGTGCTTGTCGGTGTCGGTGGTGCGGTCGATGAAATAGCGTGGACGGTGCTTCGATTCAAGGTATATTTTGCTCACGTATTCACCGATAATGCCCAGCGCTATAAGTATCAAAGAACCGATAAACCAGATGGAGAGCATGATTGATGCCCATCCCGGTATGTTGCGCCCTTGGATTATTGCTACAATCACGTACACCAGAATCGATAGGGCAATGAACATGAACGCCAATCCGACGGTGAATATAGCTCTGATTGGCCGTACGGAGAACGAGGTGATGCCCTCGATGGCGAAACTTAACATCTTGCCCAGAGGATATTTGGTGTAACCGGCATGGCGAGGTGTCCGGCTGTAGTATACTCGTTCACTTTTTAGCCCGATAAGCGGGACTATGCCGCGCAGAAACAGATTACGCTCCTCATATGCCAGCAGCAACTCAACGGCACGACGGCTCATAAGCCTGTAGTCGGAGTGGTTGGGGATAATCTTTGCCTGTGTGGCTTTCATAAAATTGTAGAACATCCGGGCTGTCACCCGTTTGAACCACGAGTCGCTCGAACGGTCGTTTCTCACACCGTATACTATCTCGCATCCTTGGCTGTGCAGCTCGAGCATTTTGTCGATGGCGTTGATGTCGTCCTGAAGGTCGGCATCGATGGTAATGGTTATGTCGGCGTCTTTCTGTATGGCTGTTTCCAGTCCGGCTATCAGGGCATTCTGCTGGCCTACATTGTGGGTTAGTTTTATGCCGACCACAAATCGGTTGTACGAAGCAATGCCGGCAATGGCATTCCATGTGTTGTCGGTGCTGCCGTCGTCGATGGCAATAATCATGCTGTCGGCATCTATTGTGCCGGCATCAATCAGTGAGGCAAGTTTGCCGGAGAGTCTGTCGATACTTTGCCGTATCACAGGCTCTTCATTGTAACAGGGGAGAATTACAGAAAGACGCTTACTCATAATTAATGTAATATGATGTTATTCAGCTGAATAGTAGTTATATGGGTTCCGGCTGAATTTATATCGATGGCGTGGCACCGGCAGAGGGTCTTGCAGACGGAGTTCCCACTTCATCATAAGATTCAGCATATCGCACTTCTGCGCGATGTGCTTTTTGCTGTCGTAAAGGTTGTTGAGCTCGTAGGGGTCGCTCTTTAGGTTGTAGAGCTCACCGTTGCCGCGGCTGTCGACTATGAGTTTCCAGTCGCCTTGTCTCACCATACGGCTCATTCCGCTTTGGGTCCATGTGTTGAGTTCATCGAATCGGGCAATTCCGTTGCCGATAGCGCCTTCCTGGCTGAAAGTGAAGTCGTCGGTAAGTGGAACGTCGTTACCGCCGTAGCCCAGTTGAACCATAATGCTGTTGAATTCCTCTTTCGGATAGTTTTCACCAGTGAGCATAGGCCATAGGCTGCGGCCCTGCACTCCGAGCGGAATGGTGTCGCCAATTGCAGTGCAGAGAGTGGGATAGATGTCGGTAATCGAAACGAAATCGGTCATGGCGCCGTCGTGCTTCTTTATTCCTCCGCCAGCCCACACCATAGGTATACGTGTGAGTGATTCCGATAGGCCTGCGCCTTTCCGGATAAGCCCGTATTCGCCGCAAAAGTCGCCATGGTCGCTGAGGATTATGAAAATGGTGTTGTCCCATTCGCCGCGTTGCTTTATCGATTCAATGAAACGCTTGATTTGGTCGTCGATAAGGCGAATCATGCCCATATAGTTTGCACGCAGACGAGGCAGGTCGGCAAGCAAGTTGGGGCACGATTGGTCCTCGAGCTTGGCAAGAATTCGGTATTTGTCGGTTTTCTTTGCCAGGTCGGCTCGTGAGGTATGATTGGCAGGAATATTGTCGGGATTGAACATCGAGAAGTAAGGCTCGCACACTTGGAATGGGTTGTGTGGTTCGGGGAACGAAATCCACATGAAGTAGGGCTTGTCGGCCGATTGACGGTCGACAAATCCGAGCGCTTCGTCGATGATTCGTGATGGCTGCTGGTTGTCAACTGGAATTGGCGAAGGGGTTAGCGACTGTCCAACGGAGTCGCTCAGAAACTTTTTCCGTTCGGGGTCGCCCGGATATTCTGGTTTGCTTTCCTTTCCCCAATGGCCGTAAAGAGTCCAGAAATCGAAATCCGACTTTTTCAGGTAGGCGTGGTTCTTGCCAACGAGGGCTGTGGAGTAACCGTTGGCGTGGAGCACGTCCATAAGGTCGGTGCCGTATGTAATGTCGGCTATGTTGTGGTTGGTGCGCACATGTGTGGCGTTGGGATAGCGTCCGGTGAACATCGAGCATCGTGCCGGGCTGCTTGCCGGCATTGAGGTGTATGCATTGCTGAACCATGCACCCTGGCGGGCAATACTATCGACGTATGGGGTTATATCGAGCGGGAATCCTTCGCGGCCGCAATAGTCGGCGCGCTGTTGGTCGCTCATTATAATCACTATGTTGGGTTTACGCGCCTCTCGGGCGCCGGTTGTCATGGCTGTTATTAAAAGGCCTGATGCAAGATAATGCTTGAGTTTCATGTTTGTGATGATGGTTATTCAAAGACAAAAATAATAATAAAAGCCGACACAATTTTTGACGGTGAACAAAATATCGCGTTTTTCGGTCGTAAATTCCTTTATTGTTCCGATAATTGACATTATTTTTGTAAAAGCATAACCATGGCAAAATAATTACCATAACAAAACATAACCCAAAACTAAGACACTGATGAGATTATTAAGATTTGTAGCTATTGCCGTAATGGCTTGTCTGGCGGTGGCAGCACCGGCTGAAGCCAAGGTGAAAGGAACCGGAAGTTTCAGCGTGGGCACCAATTCGTTTTTGCTTGATGGCCAGCCTTTTGTAGTCAAGGCCGCAGAATTGCATTATCCGCGTATTCCCCGTGAATATTGGGAACATCGCATTGAGATGTGCAAGGCATTGGGCATGAACACCATTTGTATGTACGTGTTCTGGAACATCCACGAGCCGCGCGAAGGCGAATTCGACTTCACCGGACAGAACGATATTGCTGAGTTTTGCCGCCTTGCCGATAAGCATGGCATGAAAATCATAGTTCGCCCCGGCCCGTATGTGTGTGCCGAGTGGGAGATGGGTGGCCTGCCTTGGTGGCTCTTGAAAAAGAAGGACATACAGCTGCGCAAGCTCGACCCTTTTTTTATGGAGCGTGTTCGCCTGTTCGAGAAAGAGGTGGGTAAGCAGTTGGCTCCACTCACCGACAAGAACGGCGGCCCTATCATTATGGTGCAGGTGGAGAACGAGTATGGCTCGTACGACACCGACAAGGAGTATATCCGTGCCATCCGCGACATAGTAAAGGAGTCGGGATTCGACAATACTGTGCTTTTCCAGTGCGACTGGAGCAGCAACTTCACCAACAATGGTCTCGACGATTTGCTTTGGACAATGAATTTCGGCACCGGAGCCAACATCGACAGCCAGTTCAGCCATCTCAAAGAACTTCGTCCGCGCACTCCGCTAATGTGTTCGGAATTCTGGAGCGGATGGTTCGACAAGTGGGGTGCACAGCACGAAACACGTCCTGCCGACGACATGGTGAGCGGTATCGACGAGATGCTATCTAAAGGCATCAGTTTTTCGCTCTACATGACTCACGGGGGCACCTCGTTCGGCCATTGGGCCGGTGCCAACAGTCCTGGCTTTGCCCCTGACGTTACTTCGTACGATTACGATGCCCCGATAACCGAGTGGGGTACGGTGACTCCTAAGTTCAACCTGCTGCGTTCAACTTTGGCAAAGTACAGCTCAACCAGGTTGCCGGCGGTGCCTAAGGCTAAGCCTATAATCGAGGTCAAGGAATTCAATTTCACAGAATTTGCTCCGCTCGAGGCCGGAATAGTGAAGACATTCATGAGCCGCGACGTGCGTCCGTTCGAGGACCTCGACATGGGATGGGGTACTGCCATCTACACCACCAAATTGCCTGAATTGCCTGCCGGCAGTGTGCTCACCATCAATGAACCTCACGACTATGTGCAGGTGCTTGTCAACGACAAACTTGTCGGTAAGCTTAACCGCGTGCTCAACGAAAAGAGCCTGGCACTGCCAGCCACATCGGCCGGCGACCGCCTGATTATCATCGTCGAGGCTATGGGCCGTATTAATTTCGGCCGTGCCATCAAGGACCACAAGGGAATTACCGACAATGTGCAGATTGCTTATTCCAACGCTGGCCACGAGGCTGTGCTGACACTGAAAAACTGGGGTATTAACATCATTCCCGATGACTACTCGGTGGCTGAAAAGGCTCTGAAAAAAGCATCTGCTCCCGAAAACGGCGCACGCGGTTATTACCGTGGTTATTTCGACCTGAAGAAGACCGGCGACACCTTCCTGAACTTTGAAACTTGGGGTAAGGGACAAGTTTATGTGAACGGACATCCAATGGGCCGCATTTGGAGCATCGGACCGCAACAGACACTCTACGTGCCTGGTTGCTGGCTTAAGAAAGGCCGCAACGAAGTGATTGTGCTCGATGTGGTTGGCCCCCGCGAGGCAAAGAGCTTTGGACAAAAGACTCCAGAACTTAATAAGGTGGTGGCTGAGAAATCGCTGACTCACAACAATATTGCCGATAAACCTGACCTCAATTCGGCAACTCCTGTGGTACAGGGCACCTTCAAGACCGGAAACGGATGGCAGACTGTGAAATTCGCTGCTCCTGCCAAGGGACGCTATTTGGCAATTAACGCCATCAGCTCGCACAGCGGCGAATCGGTGGTGTCGGTGGCTGAACTTTATGCCCTCGATGCCAATGGCAACAGGCTGAGCCGTGAACCATGGACTGTGAAGTATGCCGACAGCGAAGACATTCTCACCGGCAACAACCTTGGCGACAAGGTGTTCGACCTCCAGGAATCAACCTATTGGTCGACCGTGGCTGGAGTGGATTTGCCTCACCTTATTGTTATCGACCTTGGCAGCGAACAGCAGGTGAGCGGAATAGAATATCTTCCGCGTGCCGAGCAAGGTGCACCCGGCAGCATCAAAGACTACCGCATTTATTTGTATTAATGTAAATATCTCATAATCAACCGTAAGAGGGGCGCATTGCGCCCCT
>JAEDFO010000088.1 GCA_016292745.1 Muribaculaceae bacterium
ATCTCTCCAAACCAATACCTGATTCATATGCCAATTAATATCCAGAGGTTAAGTATCGACATATTTAAGGGCAAATACACACTTGTCATTGGCGACGATGTTATTCTGAAAAAGGAGTTTGCCAATGGAAATTCCCGTGATTACATCAGACAGAAATACACCGAAGAATTTGGTGAAACTCTTCCAGAATATGGTGTCAGTGATACTGCCAAAGCTGAGTTCTCACGTTGGGCGGACGGAATTAATTACGACATCGGGATGATGAATCCAAACATTGTGAAACTATTGCAACGGAAGTGTTTTCGGATAGTAATAGTAACAACCTTCGACCTTTATGTGGAAACAGTGCTGAAAAAAGTATGGGGAGATAAGCTTGAGGTAGTGAATTTCTTTAATCCGGAGGAATTACCCAAATTGGAAAACTTGGTGACTAAGGCCCAAGTGCCTCCAATCCTTGTATATGCTTTTGGGCGTCCGTCGTCGGAATATGAGCTGGATTATGTTTGCGGCGAAAACGATAAGATGAACCTGGTGGCACGGTGGTTTGGCGATGACCGGCCAAAGAATTTTATCAACTTCCTGGCCGATTGTGGCAAGCGCGACCGATTGGAGCGGAACAGAATACTTGCCGTGGGCTGCAAGTTCGACGATTGGTTTTTCCGGTTTTTCTGGTATTGCCTGCGGCAGGATATAACCAATCTGCGTGGCGATGTGGCTATTTCGCTGGGCGATGACGATGTCCACGACAAGAAACTGGTGCGTTTCATGGGAAAGAACCTCATCGAATATGATCACGATTCAAATGCGTTTCTCGAAGATCTATGTCCTGCACTTGAAAACCTCTCCGGCGTTTATTCGCATTTCGTCAGCAAGTCAAGCGACCCCGATGTGTTTATATCGTATGCCCATGAGGATTTCAATATCGTTTGTCAGATTTATGATGCAGCAAAGCGATTGGGGTATGGAGTGTGGTTTGATGATGCCGAATTGAATCCAGGCGACGATGTGCGAGAGAAGGCTCATGATGGAATTGATTCATGCAAGGTGTTTATGCCAATTCTCAGCGAACAGACAAAAAATGACCTTGAAAAAGGGAACGATGGCCGATACTATTTCAAGGAGTGGAACCGTTCGCGTAACAATAAGAATTGCATTGTTCTGCCGGTAGTGCTCTCTGGTTTTCATCAGGTGAACGATGTACCGCTGCTCGAGAAAGCACCGGAAGGAAGCCTGGTTCATTGGATTAAGCCCGATTCCGATGATGGAATGGCGGCAATAAAGGTTGTTAATTGGGGAGCCGGGGGCAAGAATGAACTTGCCAAAGGCCTGAGAAATGTGTTTGAAAAACTAAAAGAGCGTGACAGCAATGGCAACAATAGATAATAATCCGTGGAAAGGCTTGGCAGCATATGCCGAGGGCGATTTGATTTATGGCCGCGATAACGACATCCGCAGGCTTAACCATATGATTGTCAATCATCCGTTTGTTACCCTATATGGTCAGACTGGTATCGGTAAGACTTCGCTACTGAGGGCAGGCGTGTTCCCCGAATTGCGTTACGACGACATACTGCCGGTTGTGGTGCGCTTCAGCGAGATGTCGGCCAACGAGGTCAAGACAAAGACGATGGCGCAGTTCCTTGTCGAAAAAGTAGTGGCCATCGAAGGAATTGAGGTAGAGGTTAACGAAGGTGTCGGCAACGACCCTGTCGATTTCACTGCTTTGGATTGCCTGTGGAAATGGTTTGGCTCACGAAAATTCTACAAGAACGGCACCGAAGTTGTGCCCGCTGTGGTGCTCGACCAGTTCGAGGAGAATTTCATCACCGAGAAGAGCGACACATGGCGATTGATGGAGCAACTTTATGCAATGATTGGCATTTCGTACATCACGCCTGAAAACTACAACAATTACAATAATTTCCATATTGTTTTCTCCATTCGCGAGGACGACCTATTCCGTATGGAGGACTGCATTGACAATCGATGCCTGAACCAGTTCAAGAACAATCGCTATCGCCTGAACCGCTTGAGCGACGACGATGCAAAGGCGGTGATTCTGAATCCTGCCGGTGCGGCGTGTATGGTCGACGGCAGTGGCAACGCAGCCGACGATATCATGCGCATGGAAATTGCCGATGCCATCATTGCACAGGTGAAAGGCAACTGCGACGATTCGATAAGTTCGCTTATTCTGTCGCTGGTGTGCTTCGAACTCTACAACCGCGGTAATGGACGCATTGAGCTGGACGATGCAAAACGGTATGGCTCAAACGGCAACTTCCTTCGCACTTTTTATCGCAATCTGGCGGCAGATATGCCCAAGCAGTTGCGCAAGACGATAGAAACGAAACTTATCGACGAAAACAACGGGCGGCGTAAGTCGGTGTACGTTGACGACGTTGCCGACATTAAGGGCTGGGAGGCATATAAGGATGGAGCAAAACGAATTCTACAGCAGTCGGCAGGCAAAGTGGAACTTGTCCACGACATGCTTGGCCGTGCTGTGTTCGAAGAAATCCAGCTTCGTCGCAAATCACGCTCACGCGCAATACTGTTTGGTATATTTTGTGTCGTGCTGTTGGCTATGCTTGGCATCACTGCACTGGGAACTGCCTACAACCTTCCATTTGCCATACCATCGCAAGCAAAGTCGGATTTGTCGCAGAAACAAGTTACTGATGAAAGTGATATCAAAAATTATTATGGAGAAGAACTTATTGTAAAAAATAAGAGTGTTTCTATTTATTCGCTTCCAAGGCTGCAGCGCCTCGTTGTGGCTAAAACTGTTGATACTTTAAAAGTGAATTATTGCAAATCTCTTGAAACAATTGTTTTCGAAGGAGATTCACTATCATCAATTGATATTGATGGTTGTCAATCGTTAAAATATCTCAGATTGCCGAGAGCAGTTAACGAATTGTATATCCCAGACAACAAAATTTACGGCAACTCAAATTTGAAGTATGTTTTTACTGATAAATGTAATTTGCGATTGTTTAATAATTTATTATGGAATGGTAATGAATTTATAAAATCCGGCAACTCCGGGTTATGTGATAATCCGTCAAAGCATTTAAGTAGTGATATGAGCAATATCGTTCGGGTGTGCTATAACGATACTGATTACGACAATGCCATAATGATTGACAATATCATTTTCAGCAGTGACACATCAAAGATATTGGGCTACAACAATCCTGTGCCGGAGGTCGTTGATTTGTCTCACGGAAAGGGTATGTATGGCCTTAATAGAAGATTGAGAGGATGTTCTCATATAAGGAAATTGATAGTTGATAAGACGTTGATTAGTGATGCAGTAAACATTGATATTGATACTTTAGTGTTCAATGTTGCTCCAGATTGCACATATTATTTCACAAATCCAAAAACAATAGTTATTGTCAACGATTCCACAGCGACTAAAGAAGATGGCGTGATTATAACATCAAATGGAGGTGTAATCCTGTCGTCTGAATTCAAAGGGAAGTATTATGAAAATGTCCGTAATGATTCAGTTACTGATATCTTAGGCCATGGAATCCGTATTTCCATTGTACGGGATGCTGAAGGCTACTTTTGCAGTGATTGGGATGTTGAGAATTACGATGAATTATTCGATGCAGTTCAGGAACTGCCTGATTATGCTAAAGAATGCGTTAAATACGAGAGTGAATCAAATACTATATCTTTTTATATGAGTCATGGCGGGGCAAGAATTGGTAGGGCGTTGCCAGGCGAATGTGTGACGAGTATGAATATTAATATCCTTGATTGCTCTCTTTTGGATAGAACCACGCACACCATAATCGCGGATAAGTACCTTAATTGGTTCGAAAACCTGCAGGATTCGGTTGCAGCAGGAATTACCTTGCTCGTGCCTCCCGCATCATTGGATTTCTTTATAGCCAAAAGAAACTTTTATAGATACGGGTTCAAGGAAGTTCGCGAAATGAGTTTGTTCGAATACTTCTATTTTGTAGCAGCAGACCTTGCTATCAGTGGTTGCAAACTATATTTCTCAAATAATCTTTGGGCTCTCATTTTGATGATTGCCATAGTGCTGGCTGTTGGCATTGTTTTCTTCATCCTGAACTATTCCAAAAGCGATTCCACCGACTCTCCACGGAAAATGCGAAGGTGCTTGCTGGCAAGCGTTTCAATGATGGTAATTGGAATTGTGTCGTGGATGGTTTGCTATTGGTTCGTTTGGTATGCAATCGGGCTTATAAGTCAACTCTGGTGCTCAATCATAGGCGCTGTATTTGCTATAGCAGTATTGCAGCTCTTCTATAAGAATGTGCTGTTCGAAATCCGTCGAATTCAGTGGCGCAAATCAATGTCATCGGCATGTGCGGATATCGCGTCGATATTTCTTTCGGCATATGCATTCCTGAAGAGGCAAAAATGGATTCTCGTTGCACTGTCCATCATCCTTGTGCTTGCATTATGCGTTAAGGGATATATGGATTATGTTGAAAAACGTAACGGTGAGGTGCTTGAACTTTTGGAAAAAGCACAAAGCACCAGCGACGATAAAGAAGCGATTATTATCCTCGACGACTTGTTGTATGGCGATCATGTAACCAATAGCAGCACTCGCCAACGTGTAGAAAGCATGTACGACTCGCTTGCTTCGAAGCTGCATATCAATGATTGCCGGATTATCTCCACTGTTAATTCAAGATTTTCGTTTAACACTACGGTTTGTAGCCCCGATGGCTCTACAATGCTTTTGGGCACCAACAATAAAGTATATTTATGGTCGCTTGCTGACGGACTATGTATCGATAGCATTAACGATGTTGGTGATGAGCCTGCCTTTATCGATAATGGTAAATCGATAATTGTGACCAAAGGCGTGAATGTATACACAGTTCCTGTAGATAATCTGCGGCAGTTCAACGAAGTGGGTTCACAGCAGTTGCGCGGTAGTTATTCATTCTGTTCTTGGAGTTCGATGTCGGTGAGCAACAATCAGGATTTTATTCTCGGGACAAGCTACCAGGGACTGGATATGTTCCGCCGTACGCCCGAAAACCGTTGGAAACGGCTTAAGAATAATACCGACTTCTTCCGGAAGGACTTGGAGGGCATTGTTGTCGGCAATAACTGCTTCGGAGTGTGCCATAACGATACCTTGTCGATAATTGGTGCTGATGCCGATAGCGTAAAGGTGCTTAAGAGGATAGTGTTGCCAAACAAGAAGAACACTCGTAGCAACATCATTAAAGGGTGTGGCAATGATACTGTTGTTGTCAAGAATGATGATGAAATGTATATGCTCAGCGTTTCAAGCGGTGAAAAGATAACCACGATTGC
>JAEDFO010000036.1 GCA_016292745.1 Muribaculaceae bacterium
ATTTCAGCGTCGGAGGCACTTCGTTGAGCACTGTCAGCAATCTCAACCCTGTGCATTCGGCAAAGGCATAGTCGCCAATCGACGTAACTCCGATACCAATTTGTGCCGACACAATGCTATGGCAGCCGCAGAACGCATATTGTCCTATCTGGCTCACTGTGTTGGGTATTATCTGATGATGAATCTCCCGTTCGTTTAGAAAAAGATGATGCGCATAGATGAGCGGATTGTCACCTTCAGCAAAATTGATGCGACACCACGCTTCGAGGTCGTTGATGCTTACCTTGCAGAGCGTAATGCAGTTGGCAAACGTGTATTTCCCGACGCTCGAGATGGTGTGGGGTATCGACACAGTCCTCACACTGGTGCAACCGGCAAAGGCATAGTCGCTAATCGAGCGCACAGTGTACGATTTGCGGAATAAGTCACCCTGCTCGGAATAGTCACATCGCCGAAATATTCGTCGTCGTACATATCGTAGGATGCGCCCTTGTAGGTCACCGTCACCGATGCGCCGTCGCGGTTGCGCTCGTAGTATATGCCGTTAACCACAAAGTCGTGAGCCAAGGCTACAGTGCAGCTACAGCCAGCACCAAGCCGAGCGCAAGGCGCAAGCTCGTAATTATCTGCATGACAAAGAAGCGCTTAAACGTTGATAAATCATAGTAGGAAATATATCAAACACCATAGGCATCGCATATACATCCATTCTACCAAAAATAAAGCCATTCCCCGAAAGATACAATCAAAAGCCATAAAATGTAATATTGACCAGAATAATTTACTGGGTGAAAACCTATAAATTATCCTGGTCAATATTTATTCCAGTCTGCTTGGGCAGGGTGGATTATTTCTTCGACTGCTTGCTGTAGGTGAGTCGGATAACGGCGTTGTCGATGTCGAGCTTGGCTATTGCCGGGCTGGTGACGTATGGGGTAATCGACGTTATGGTGGTAGTGCCTTCGTAATAGTAACTGCTGCCGCTGGTCTCGGTGGTTAATGCCACTGGGGTGAGGATTAGGCGGGCATCGTCGTCGGTGGCCACGCCGCCATGGTTCTCGATGATGTCGAGGACATAGTTACGCATGTCAGAGAAGATGTATGCCTTTGCTGTTTCGCTGTAGGTCGCGTAGTATGATGTCTTGTTGTCGGCAATCTCCTTGTTGGCAAAGAAGTCGTCCTTGTGCGAAGCGCGGGTGAGGAGCAGATATGGCGGCGGAGTAATGCCCAAGTCGTTGGTGATTTTCTCAGCCGGTATTTCGAAATAGATGCTGTTAAGCACTCCGAGGTCGTTTTTGGTTCCGTTGATATATCGGTCGATGATGTCCTGAATTGGGAAATTGATTTCTACATCGTATCCTATCGGCGCTTGTATTATAATGCTTCCTTCGGCCACTGCTTTTTGAATTTCCGGGTCGATGTCGAGCTTAATGTTGCTGTTGGTGATGGCTTCGGGGCTCGATGCGATGAAGTTGGTGTTGGTTACGTAGGTGGTGTCGGTGCCGTCGTCCTGGGTGATGACTCGGCGATAGTAGAGAGCCACCTGGGTTGAAGTGATGTTCATCATTCGGCCGTTGCCGTAGCTGGTGGTGATGTACATGCCCGGTAGGAACTTGGCAAATTCGTCGGGAGTGGTGAACGACGATTTGTTGTTGAGAAATTCGGCGTAAATCTCCTTGCCGAACTCAAGCGGGAGGGTAATCTTCACGTCGCGGTAACCACGGCTATAGATAGTGTCCTTTCGGCCGTCGGATTCGCTGATAACCGATGGAATGTACGAAGCACTGCCGAGGAAGTCGGCTTTGCTGTAGTAGTCGGATGGGTCGAAGTTGCTGAAGATAGGAGAGGGAAGGATTCGGTTGAGACGATATGCCGAAACGCGCATCGGCACGAGCGAGTCGCCTACGAACGAGCCATCGGCGATGGCAATCTGGAGTTTTACCGAGTCGATTGTTTCGAGCGACATGCCTTCGTCGTCGAAATCGGTTACCGGCATGAATTCGGTCACGTAGTCAGAAGTTAGTGTGCCGTAGTTCTTGGCTTTGATAAGACCGAGGAGCTGGTTGATTACACGCGCCGGGATTTTCTCGTTGGGCACCGATTTTCCGGAAACCGAGAACGAGGAGTCCATGGCGATGTTGATGTTTGATTGCGAAATACTGCTGCCCACCGACCCCTCGTTACACGAAAACAAGAGCAAAGAGGATGTGAGGGCAAAAACAAACAGATATAGTATTTTCTTCATTTCTGTTGGGATAAATTATAATGATTTATAGAAATCTGCGTAAGCGGTGGCGCAGTCGTCGGCTACATAGTCGAGGACAGGCTTGCCCGATGCCTTGGCATAATCAATTAGTTCCGGAGCCACACCTTCCTGCGCAATGATGATTCCATCGCTGAAATCGATAGCCAGCTTGGAGAGGGCGGTGTAGTCGATGTTTTGGGTGTCGATGGCATTGACAATTGGGTCGTCGATACCGTCGAAACGAAGTTTCTCCACCATATTCGAAGCGAATGTGCCGTCAAACTTGTCGCTGAAAAGCGAGTACACCACTTTCACGTTGGCAAATGTAGGGTCGTCGTGATACACCCGCTTGAGATACAAAGGAGTGAGGGCCGAAATCCAGCCTTGGCAGTGTACTATGTTGGGAATCCAGCGCAGTTTCTTCACGGTTTCGAGCGAACCTCTGACGAAGAAAATGCTACGTTCGTCGTTGTCCTCGGGATGTAGTGAAGTTTCAGGCTCCTTAGCCGAGCTGCGGAGAAAATAATCGTCGTTGTAGATGAAATAGACTTGCATGCGCGCCGACTGTAGAGTGGCCACCTTGATGATTAGCGGGTGGTCGGTGTCGTTAATGATGAGATTCATGCCCGAGAGGCGTATAACTTCGTGCAGCTGATTGCGGCGTTCGTTGATGCAACCATATTTTGGCATGAAGGTTCTCACTTCGAACCCTTTTTCCTGAATGCCTTGGTGAAGAGAGGTTGCTAAATCTGCCTCGAACGATTTGGGAAGGTAGGGAAAAATCTCCTGGTTGATGTATAATACTTTATTTGCATCCATAGCCTTTTATTCTATTCCACAAAGATAGTAAAAAAATCAATGCAAAAGATGCGTTTTGTTCAAAACCGTCCATTTTTGTTGATAATAAGCACGTGTAAAGCACGTTTTAACATATAATTACTATGCATAATTGGTAATCACGAGCATATTCTTTATCAATAGGTTGTGTGTAAAGTTGTTTATTTGACGGATTTTTATTTCTTTTGCGGAGTTTTTAATAAACACTGCAAATGATAACAATAAATTCAGTTTCCGAACTGAGGGAAACTGTGTCGAAATTCAGAAACGAAGGAAAAACCATAGGCTTGGTGCCGACGATGGGTGCTCTTCACGAAGGACACTTATCGCTGGTTAACCGATGCCGCAAGGAGAACGATGTGGTAGTGGTGAGTGTGTTTGTTAATCCCACACAATTCAACAACAAGGAAGACTTACGCACCTATCCGCGCACCGAAGAAGCCGACCGTGCGTTGCTCGAGAGCGCTGGCTGCGACATTGCCTTTATGCCTACTGTCGAAGAGATATATCCCGAGCCCGATACCAGGGTGTTTGCATTGGGCCGTGTGGCCGAAGTGATGGAAGGTGCCATGCGTCCCGGACACTTTAACGGTGTAGCCCAGATTGTGAGCAAGCTGTTTATGTTCGTCGAGCCCGACCGTGCTTATTTCGGTGAGAAAGATTTCCAGCAGATTGCTGTGATACGCAGCATGGTGAAGAGCGAAGGCTTTAAACTCGAGATTGTGCCTTGCCCGATAGTGCGTGAGGCAGATGGCCTGGCCAAGAGCAGCCGCAATGTCCGTCTGACGCCTGAGATGCGCAAGGTTGCTCCAAACATTGCCCGCATACTCAACGAAAGCAAGGAATATGCCAAAAGTCACACGGTAGGTGAGACAGAAAAATATGTCGTCGATGCCATAAATTCGTATGATGGCATGGAAATTGAATATTACCAGATTGTTGATGGTATAAGTCTCGAACACCTCACTTCGTGGGACGAAACCGGTTATGTGGTGGGTTGTGTAACCGTTTATTGTGGTGATGTACGCTTGATTGATAACATTACATATTTCAATAACTGATTTTTGTCATGTTAATAGAAGTTCTTAAATCAAAGATACATCGTGCGACAGTAACCGAGGCTAATTTGAATTATATAGGCAGCATCACCATCGACGAAGATTTGATGGATGCAGCCAATATAATTGCCAATGAGAGGGTTTATATTGTCGACAACAACAACGGTGAACGTCTCGACACCTATGTAATCCCCGGCAAGCGAGGCAGCGGAGTTGTATGTCTTAATGGCGCAGCAGCCCGTAAGGTTCAGCCTGGCGATGTGGTGATAATAATGGCCTATGCCACCATGGAGTTTGAGGAAGCCAAGACATTCAAGCCCACGGTAGTGTTTCCCAACACACAAACAAATAGGATTGAACAATAATAAGTGTCTTCGCTGAAGATGTAAGTAACAACAACGAAACAATTATGTTTGAAAATTTATCCGAGAAATTAGAACGCTCGTTTAAAGTTCTTAAAGGAGAAGGTAAGATTACCGAAATCAATGTATCCCAGACCTTGAAAGAGGTACGGAAATCGTTGATCGACGCTGATGTAAATTATAAGATAGCCAAAAATTTCATCGATACGGTAAAGGAGAAGGCAATGGGCCAGAATGTGCTCACCGCCGTTAAACCGGGTCAGATGATGGTGAAGATTGTTCACGACGAGCTTATTATCCTTATGGGTAGCGAAGCCAGCGAAATCAATCTGAAGCACAATCCGGCAGTAATTCTTATGTCGGGTTTGCAAGGTTCCGGTAAGACAACCTTTACAGGAAAGCTTGCAAATAAATTAAAAACCGAAAAAAATAAACGTCCGCTTTTGGTAGCATGCGACGTTTATCGTCCTGCAGCAGTCGACCAGTTGAAGGTTATTGCTGAACAGGTTGGTGTACCGGTTTATTCTGAGCCCGAGAGTAAGAACCCCGTTGAAATAGCGCTCAACGCCATCAAGCAGGCAAAGGCAAATAGCAACGATGTGGTGATTGTCGACACTGCTGGTCGTTTGGCTGTCGATGAAGTGATGATGGACGAAATAGAAGCCATCAAGAAAGCCATCAACCCCGACGAGACTCTTTTCGTTGTCGACTCAATGACCGGTCAGGACGCAGTGAACACTGCCAAAGAATTCAACGACCGCCTTGATTTCGACGGTGTGGTTCTCACCAAACTCGATGGCGATACCCGTGGTGGTGCCGCTCTGTCAATTCGTACCGTAGTGAACAAGCCAATCAAGTTTGTTGGTACTGGTGAGAAACTTTCTGATATCGATGTGTTCCGCCCGGCTGGTATGGCCGACCGAATCCTCGGAATGGGCGATATCGTTGGTCTCGTTGAACGTCTTCAGACACAATACGATGAGAAGAAAGCAAAGGAACTTGAGGAAAAAATCAAGAAAAACAAGTTTGACTTCAATGATTTCCTTGCCCAGATAGCCCAGATTAAGAAGATGGGTAATTTGAAAGACCTGGCATCGATGATTCCCGGTGTAAGCAAGCAAATCAAGGACCTTGATATCGACGATAACGCATTCAAGAGCATCGAGGCCATCATCTATTCAATGACACCGAAGGAGCGTTCAAATCCTGAAATCATCAACGGAAGCCGTCGCCAGCGCATAGCAAAGGGTAGCGGCACATCGTTGCAGGAGGTTAACCGACTGCTCAAACAATTTGAACAGACCCGCAAGATGATGCACATGGCAGCCACCATGAACCCGATGAAGATGATGCGCGGAATGAAATCAAGACGCTAACCCATAGAACGATTATATTATTTATATGGAATTAATTGACGGTAAGAAGATATCCGACACCATTAAGCAGGAGATAGCCCAAGAGGTGGAGTCAATGGTTGCCAACGGCGCCAAACGTCCGCATTTGGCTGCAATTCTTGTAGGTCACGACGGCGGCAGCGAAACCTATGTTGCTCATAAAGTGCGCGCCTGCGAGCAGTGCGGTTTTAAGTCTACGCTCATCAGATTTGAGGACACAGTAACCGAGGCTGAACTGCTTGAACGCATTTCCGAACTGAATGCCGACGATGATGTCGATGGATTCATCGTTCAGTTGCCATTGCCACGTCATATCTCGGAGCAGAAAGTAATTGAGGCAATCGACTATCGCAAGGACGTCGACGGTTTCCATCCTATAAATGTAGGCCGAATGTCCATTGGTTTGCCATGCTTTAAGTCGGCCACACCAGCCGGCATAATAGAACTTCTTCGCCGATATAACATCCCCACCAAGGGCGCCAATTGTGTGGTTCTCGGCCGAAGCAATATAGTAGGAAAGCCTGTAGCCACACTGATGATGCAGAAAGCATATCCCGGCGATGCAACCGTTACAGTTTGCCATAGCGGAACAAAGAATATCACTGAGATTTGCCGTCAGGCCGACATAATCATCGCTGCCATTGGAAAGCCCGGCTTTGTAACAGCCGATATGGTTAAGGATGGGGCTGTTGTTGTTGATGTCGGTACAACAAGAGTGCCATCGACACTCACCAAAAGCGGTTTCAAACTGCGAGGTGACGTCGACTTTGAAGCTGTTTCGCAAAAGTGCTCATATATCACACCTGTTCCAGGCGGTGTAGGTCCAATGACTATTGTTTCTTTGATGCAAAACACCCTTCTGGCTGCAAAGAAAGAATTATATTAAATTGCAATACCAGATTTGCCAATAATTGCCTTTGTGCATTATTGGCAAATTCTTTTTATCCCACGATACCACGAAATGCAACTCCTTGTTTCCCTGCTGTTTATACTGCTTCAGATGTTGCCGATGCCGGAGGACATTACCTTGTTATTTGCCGGCGACGCCATGCAGCATGGCCCTCAAATTGCAGCAGCTAAACGGTCGAGCGGGAAATATGACTATTCAAAGTGCTTCGAATATGTTAAACCGGCAGTGTCCTCTGCCGATTATGCCGTGGTTAATCTTGAGTGTCCATTGGCTGGGAAGCCATACACCGGTTACCCTTGCTTCAGTGCGCCCGACGATTACGCTGAAGCGTTGAAAGATGCCGGATTCGACATGTTTCTCATAGCCAATAATCATGCTCTGGATAAGCGTGATAAGGGTGCGCACCGCACAATCGATAAACTATCTGAACTGGAAATTCCTTCGGTGGGACTGTATCACGATAAGGGACACCGATTGGCAGCTTCGCCATTTGTTGCTACAATCGGCGATTTCCGTGTAGCTTTTGTCGGATATACCTATGGCACCAATGGCATTGGTGTGCAAGGCAATTTGGTAGTAAACTATATTAATGCCGACAGCATAAGCCACGATATTGAACGAGCTCGAAAGTTGGGAGCAGAATTGGTGTGCGTGCTTCTTCATTGGGGTGTGGAATATGCTATGACCCCTAACGTCAGACAAAAGGAATTGACAGAACTGCTTATCGATGCCGGAGCTGATATGATAATAGGTGGGCATCCGCATGTGGTGCAGCCTTTTGAGATGCGTTTTAATCCGCGCACAGGTCGCAATGTGCTTGTCGTATATTCTCTGGGAAATTTCCTGTCGAACCAAAACGACACAAACTCGCGAGGAGGCGCTATGGTGAATGTTGTAATAAGCCGTCAAGGTACCCAAGCATATATAAAGAGTGCATCCTATGATTTGGTGTTTGTGCAAAAGCCAACATATCAGTTAATCCCTGCATGGATGCCAGAATTGGTAGGCAAGTCATCACAAAGTGCTTTCGAAACCTTCTGTAAAAATGCGCGTCGACTCTTTTCACGCTATAATGTAGCGGTTCCAGAGTCGACGCACTAAATGGTTTTACCAGGAGGAATGCTTATTTCTTGCTGTCGCAGAACTTATTAGGGAATTTCATTTCCAGTTTTGGTCTCGACATAGCGTAGATAATCAGTATAATGCCTGCAATGATAAATGGAATGCTCAGTTGCTGCCCCATATTCAATATCATATCCTTTTCGAATTCCACTTGGTCGTTCTTCACGTATTCAATCACGAATCGAGCCGAGAAGAGCCAAGTGAGAAACACGCCGAATATCAGACCTGGACGCGCCTCGGCATTCTTTTTCCAGTACATCCACATCAGCAGCCCAAAGAGAGCCAGATAGGCCAGTGCCTCGTAGATTTGTGTGGGATGCGACGGTGCCGAGAATATAGGCTGCGCGCCAGCCATCCATTGGTCGATGTTCTCGATAAACCGGAATCCCCATGGCAGATTCGTGGCATGGCCATAAATCTCGTGGTTAAATAGATTTCCCATTCGAATGAGAGCTCCAACCAATGCAATAGGTATAACAAGTCGGTCGAACGTCCATAATGGGCTCCGCTTCGATACTAATCGGGAGAAGATAATGATGGCTATTATAATGCCAATGGTTCCGCCGTGGCTTGCAAGGCCCCCGTGCCAAATCTTGAGGATTTCCATTGGGTTTGCCGAATAGTAGTCCCATTGATAAAAGAATACATGTCCAAGACGCGCACCTACGATGGTTGCCACCACCACATATATCAGCAGGGTGTCGAGCCAAGCCTCAGGTGCGCCTTCATGCTTGAAAAACGAGTACATTATGCGGTAGCCAATCCAGAAACCGATGACAAACATGAGTCCGTACCAACGGATAGTGACGAATCCGTCGAACAGATTAGGATTTGCTGTCCATGTAATGAAATCTAACATCTTTTTCTTATACTAAGTGCTTTATAAGGTCAATACGTTCGCCTGGAAGAAGATTGATTACTGGAATGTCAATCATTGTGTAAGCGCCTGGTGCCTGCTTGAACGATGCACGAGCTACACCTACAAGTATTTGTGCTGTAAGTGCGGGATTGTTGATGCTCATGTTGAATTCTAAACGCTGGTTCTGAGTCATGCCGGAAACTCCTTTTCGCACCATATTCACTCCGTGGCCCATATCTCTCACTTCATCAACGCTGTCCACCTTAATTACATGGGTTTCGTCGCTTGCAAAATATGGGTCTTCCTTAATGGATTTGGCCACTTCGTTGAAGTCGTAGCTATCTTCGAGTTCGATGTATACCATACGGCGATGTATGCCTGTGCCCAACGGAATTGTCATCGACAGAGCATTCTTTACACCGTCTTTTGAGCGCGCGGCTACAGAGTGCCCCATGCTCATGCCTGGGCCAAAGTTAGTATATGTGATGCCTTTAGGCGCGGCTGCTTGCATAAGTGTGCGAACAATAGAGTCGCTTCCTGGATCCCATCCTGCCGATACTATAGCTGTGGTATTGTGTTGTTTGGCAATAGGCTCGAGTTCGGTGATAAGGTCGGCAATTGATGTGTGGATGTCGAAACTGTCAACGGTATTGATGCCTTTGGCAAGATATTCCTTGGCATATTTTGGTACTTCACGTGTTGGGGTGCAAAGGATGGCAACGTCGACATCTTCGAGTTGGTCGATGTCAGAAACCACTTTATATTGCTTTATAGCGTCGGGAATTATGCTGGTGTTGCGTCGAACTATGCCTGCAATCTCGAAGTCTGGCGAAGTTATGAGCGATTCGATGACGAATTTTCCGATGTTGCCGTAACCAACTACGGCGGCTCTGATTTTCTTCATATGAATATGTCTTTGAATTTTGAATTTTGCGCTGCAAAGTTAATAAAACAACTGTGCAATGCAAAATCGAGACATTAAGCATTGCACAGCTTTCGTGCCGTATATGGCATTAGTTTTATTTGATGAAACCCTGTCGTTTAAGCCAGCTGATACAGTCGGCAAACCAATACTCAAATCCTATATCGCTGAATCCGTGCTGACCTTTGTAGTATATGTGCATCTCGGCTTGGCATTTGTTTTTCCGCAATTGCTGGTAGAAACTGAGTGGATTCTCAAGCGTTACCAGCGCATCGTCGTCGGCATGTGCCATATAGGTTGGTGGCGTTTGTGGTGTTACATTCTCCTCGTTGCTCAGATAATGCACGTCGGCCTCGGTGAGTTTCGAGCGTACGATATAAGGGTCGATCATCGGGCCACTTATAGCACGGCGAAACGAAATAAGAGGATATATCAGAATCATGAAATCGGGGCGAAGACTTGTTTCGTTTACATTCTCTATTTTGCAGTCGTTGAAATGTGTTCCGGCTGTTGATGCCAGATGCGAACCGGCAGAGAACCCCATTACGCCTATCTTATCGGGGCTAATTCCGAACTTTTCAGCGTTCTCTCTTACATATTTTATTGCTTGCTGTGCATCTTGTAATGGTGCGATTTTCGGGTCGGGCTGAAATTTGAAATCGGGCAAACGATATTTCAAAATAAAAGCTGTAATACCCAGATTGTTCAGGGCATGGGCTGTACGGTATCCTTCGGTAGGCATCCAGAGCGATTCATATCCGCCGCCTGGGCATATTATCACCGCCGCATCGCTGGCTTTGCCGAATGGACGGCAGATGGTGAGCGTAGGCTCGGATATCTTGTGGAGAACTTTATACTCGCCGATTAGTTTGTAATGTTCCTCTGTTGGAGCACCTGTGTGATTTGGGATTGGGCCGTCATAAAGGTTGATTTCCTCAAAATCGGCACGAGGAATCACTGTTTCGCTTTGGCCGTAGCTGTTGGCACACATTAGGCACACTGCCAGTGCTGACAGTATAAATCTAAGAACTTTATTCATATTGTGTTAATGTTTATATTTTATATACAGCCGATAATTCGTTTCAGATTATCGATTTGATGTTCCCAGAGTTCAATGGAACTCTCTTTGTCGTTAGGACTATCAGCGAAATCGGTTATCAGAAGGGTAGTGCCTGAAGTGAGTTCTGATGTCTCAATTCTCAGTTCGAAGTAAGTCTTTTCGTCGTTGCCCTCCCAATGGAGCCTAATGTAGCTGCCTTGACGTGAGGCAAGTATTGTAGCACGGCTTTCGTTGTTCTTTCCCCATTTGAATGTCAAAGTCTTGTCGTGGAGGCTAACTTGGTCGGCAAACCATTGGGCCAATCCAGGTGGCGTGGCAATATGTTTCCATAGAAGGCTGACCGGTGTCCCTCTCATATCGAATTCCATTGTGAATTTTTCGTTCATGTTCGTGATATTAAAGTTAAGATTCTTTATTTTGCTAATTAAATATAAAATTTTCAATATATCAAATATGTTACCATAAAGTTATTGCTAATCATTGCTATTATCTCATACAAAGCAGTCGATTTGTCAATTTTATTGATGATGTTGCTTGCAAATGAATAATTGTTGTAACTTTGTAGAAGCACACTAATTTATAAGTAATCGAGAAGAACATATTAATATAATACAATGGAAAAGAAAGAAGCTATTTATTGGGTGGCAGTACTACAGTTGGCACAGAAGGGAGACCCGGAAATGAGAGAAGAAATCAACCGCGAAAACAAACGACGAGCAGAGAATGGACAGCCTACATTACAGCAAGAACTGCAGACAATGCTGGACAATAAATTGCTGTAAGATTTGTTTATATCGACCAGCAGTCTGAGGTGACTAATGTCGGACGTTGGTCGTTACATTAATGTAGGGTAATTCCAGCAATAATGCAGAAGCTAAACTATGTGATCATTTCATGCCTATAAAACAATAACTCCTGAACGGTAAGCACTTCTGCGTGGACACAATTACCAGAATATCTTACCATTCAGGAGTTATCTTGTGTAACGATAGACAAGATTTTTGGGAATTCAGTTATTCTTGAGAAAAATTTGATTGTTTTGGATATGGATTAGGGCGTTTATGTTTTGGAAGACTACGGCAAATTCGTTATTGGCGGGTGCAATGGTTTAAATTTGTAAAAATCATAATTTTTCATTGAGAGAAAGTGAACTAATGTGAACGATAAGTCGTAATTTTGTAGTATTGATAAAAAACATATTTTGTTATGGGACTTTTTGAGAAATTAAAGGAAAAAGCAGTTAATAATCGACAAAGAATAGTTTTGCCGGAAAGTACCGAACCACGTACACTTGCCGCTGCCGACCGCATTATAGCCGACGGTGTTGCCGAAGTGATTCTCATCGGTTCGCCTGACGATATTTTAGCAGCTGCAAAACAGCAGGAATTGAAGAACATCGAAAAAGCAACAATCTACAATCCAGCCGATGCTGATGTGCTTGAGCCAATGGCACAGCTGTACTATGACCTTCGTAAATCGAAGGGTATCAGCATTGAAGACGCTCGCAAAACAGCAAAGAATCCTCTTTATTTCGGTTGTTTGCTTATCAAGTCGGGTAAGGCTGATGGACAAGTTGCCGGTGCAATGAATACCACTGGCAATGTGCTTCGCGCCGCATTCCAGACCATCAAGACCATGCCGGGTATCAGTGTGGTTTCGGGTGCATTCTTGATGCTCCTTCCTGAAGATAGCCCTTACGGAACCGATGGCCTTATGGTGTTTGCCGACTGTGCAGTTTTGCCTGATCCAACTGCAGAGGAACTTGCTCAGATTGCAGTGTCGACTGAGCGTACTGCCCGCGATATTGCCGGTATAGAACCTCGCATTGCTATGCTGAGTTTCTCGACCAAGGGCAGTGCCAAGCACGACCGTGTGACCAAGGTCACCGATGCTCTTGCCATTGTTAAGGAGAAATATCCAAATATCAATATCGATGGCGAATTGCAGGCCGACGCCGCATTGGTTCCGTCGGTTGGCAACAGCAAGGCTCCGGGTAGCCCTATTGCCGGAAAGGCAAATGTGCTTGTGTTCCCATCGCTCGAAGTGGGAAATATTGCATATAAACTTGTTCAGCGCCTTGCCGGAGTTCCGGCTGTTGGTCCTATTCTGCAAGGTATGGCAGCACCGGTCAATGATTTGTCGCGTGGATGTAACCCCGACGATATTTACAAAACAATAATAATCACATGTAATCAAGCAATTGGCTTGAAAGCATCAAAATAATCAGATTTTATGAATATTCTCGTTTTGAACTGCGGTAGCAGTTCTGTTAAATACAAACTCATCGAGATTAAGAACAATGTAACCTTAGCCGAAGGTGGTGTTGAAAAGATAGGTTTGCCTGATGCATTCCTCAAGTACAAGCAATCGGACGGCAACAAGGTTATTGTAGCCCTAAACATCACCGACCATAAGGGCGCTATTGCAGCAATTCTTTCGAATCTAACTGACAGCGAAGTTGGTTGCATCAAGAGCTTCGCAGAAATTGATGCTGTGGGGCATCGTGTGGTTCATGGCGGTGAAAAGTTCAACAAGAGCGTGAGAATCACTTCGGAAGTAATTGATATGATTAAGGAATGTTATGGTGTGGCGCCATTGCACAATCCTGTGAATATGGCCGGTATCGATGCCATTACAGCATTGATGCCCGAAGTGCCTCAGGTGGCGGTATTCGATACTGCTTTCCATCAAACCATGCCTGCAAAATCGTATCTCTATGCCATCCCATATGAATATTACAAGAATGATGGAGTTCGTCGTTATGGCTTCCACGGAACAAGTCACCGCTATGTGTCGCAGCGTGTGTGCGACTTCCTTGGTGTTGACATTACCAAGCAACGCATCATTACCTGCCACGTTGGCAATGGCGGCAGCATCACCGCTGTAAAGTATGGCAAGTCGATTGACACTTCAATGGGCTTGACTCCAACCGAGGGCCTTATGATGGGTACTCGTTGTGGTGACATCGACCCGGGTGCATTGGTTTTTCTGATGCAGAAACACAATCTGTCGGCAGCCGATGTTCAGGCAATCATCAACAAGAAGAGTGGTGTTGCAGGAGTAACAGGAATTTCGTCGGATATGCGTGAGATTGAAGCCGCTGTTAATGCAGGCAACGAAATTGCCATTACAGCGTTGGATATGTATGAACAGCGCATCCTCAAGTATGTTGGCGCATATGCAGCCGAAATGGGAGGTGTTGACATCATCGTGTTCACTGGTGGTGTAGGCGAGAACCAGGTAGGTGTTCGCGAAAATGTTTGCAAGCCGTTGGCATTTATGGGTGTTGAAATAGATAGCGAGCTCAATGCCAAGATCCGAGGCAAAGAGGCTCTGATTAGTACACCTTCGTCGAAGGTCAAAGTAGCTGTCATTCCTACCGATGAGGAATATATGATTGCTCGCGACACTGAACGCATTGTTAATGGTCTGGAAGCATAAGCATAAATAACCATTTCATGACAATAAAAATCCCGGGGCTTACCTTTTGGTGAGTCCCGGGATTTTATATGACTGATATAAAGGTTATTTTACAGGAATCTTATCAATTCGGCGCTGATGACGCCCTCCTTCAAAATCAGTTGATAGGAATGTCTTTACAATTTCCAGCGCCTTTTCGTTGCTGATGAATCGTCCAGGCATGACAAGTATGTTGGCATTGTTGTGAGCGCGGGCCAATTGGGCCAATTCTGGTTCCCAACACAGAGCGGCTCTTATTCCCTGATGCTTGTTGAGGGTCATGTTTATACCGTTTCCGCTGCCGCAAATGGCAATGCCTGGATAGCAATCGCCGCTTTCCACTGAAATGGCACATGGATGTGCAAAGTCGGGGTAGTCGCAACTTTCTGTAGAGTAGGTACCAAAATCCTTATATTCTATTCCTTGTTCTTTAAGAAAAGCAATTACTGCCTGCTTGGTGTCGAATCCAGCATGGTCGCTGCATAATGCTATTGGCTTAGTGATTGTCATAATAGAGTTGTTTATTTGTGTCACAAAGTTAATATATAAACATCAATGGAGCAATAAAAAAGAGATGCGCCCTATAAATTGGCGCATCTCTTGCTATAGTTGCTGCTAATGTTACTTTGTGTTGTCGTTAACAAGCAGTTTGCCTTGATATTCTCCGGTAAGGGCATCGAGATAGCTCTTTACCTTTGCCACCTTGTCAGCTGGCATTTCTTTGCCAACCTGATATTTCGACATCATGGCAATTGCTTCTTCAAGTGTTTCTACACTTCCATCGTGATAGTATGGCCAAGTGAGTGCTACGTTGCGGAGGGTAGGAGTCTTGAAGCGATATCTGTCGCGCTCAACCTGAGTCTGTGCCCATCGGCCGTTGTCAGAGTCGGTGAGGCCCGATTTCATGTTGGTCTCACGGTCCTGGAAATAGTTGGCACGTTGGCCCATCATTTCGTATGACAGACCACCCATATTTACGCCTGTGTGACATGTAGCGCAGTTGTATTCCTTGAATATGGCATAGCCTTCAATCTGCTCGGATGTGAGAGCATCTTTGTCGCCCTTCAGATACTTGTCGAATGCGCAGTTAGGTGTGATAAGAGTCTTTTCGTATTCGGCGATAGCATCGGTTATTGTGACTTCGCATAAGCCTTCGGGATATACTTCGTTGAATTTTGCAGTGAATTCCTTGTCCTCGGTAATGCGAGCTGCAATTTCTTCGAACGAGGCAGAACCCATTTCAACCGGGTTCAACGGAGGACCTGCTGCCTGTGCGGCAAGGTTCTCGGCACGGCCATCCCAGAACTGAACGAAGTTAAACACTGCGTTGAACGAAGTAGGAGCGTTGATGCCGCCAACTTGCTCGTTGATGCCATCAGAATATTGGTGGTTGTCAACACCGGCTGTGTTGATTCCGTGGCATGATGCACACGAAATTGTTCCGTCGCCCGAGAGTCGAGTGTCGTGATATAGAACATATCCGAGCTCCACTTTGCGGGCATCTACGGCAACCGAATCGGGGATAGGACGAATCGGTTCGTTCTTGAATTCCTCTGCAGCGAGGTCGTTAGGATAGAATTCAGCACGATGCTGCTTAACCCATTCAAGGGCAATGTCAGTTTTAGCTGATGTGAGCGATGAACCCCAGTGAGCCAGATAATACTGAATCAAAGGCATAGTTCCGTCGGCAATTGCCTTTTCGGTCTTGGCAAGATCAACTTCGTTAACTGCAGTGCCTTCGGCAAGGGCTTTCATCATTGGCTCAATGTCGAATGCTTTGTAGCCTTCTTCGATGTCCATGGTGATAAGACTCTTTGCAACCGGGAAGTTAGCATAGAATGGAAGTTGAGGTTTTTCGCTGTGGCAGAAAATACAACCGCCATCATCCATGATTGCTGTCATTTGCTCGTTGATGGGCAAAGACTTGTCGGGAGCTGTGTTCACTGCACGATAGGCTATTGCCAATCCTGCAACAACTACAGCTGCTCCGAGAATGATTTTACTCGATTTTTTCATAAGCAATTTATTTAGTTGAGTTAATTATTGGTTTTCAGTTTATGTAGCTGTGTAGGCTTTGTGATGCCGATGGAAGGAGGTTAACTCCATACCAGCACATTTGCAGCAATATAAAGCCTATAATTAGCCATATGTAACACTGGCGGTCGGCTGGGAGCAACCCGTCGTGCAAGTCGTTGGCTTTTCGACGTTTGTGAATATATATGGCATAAACAGCCCACGTTGCAGCAGCCCACGTTTCTTTCGGGTCCCAGCTCCAGTAGCTGCCCCAGGCTTGTTTTGCCCAAATACATCCAGATATCATACCAAGCGAAAGAAATGCAAAGCCTATATACACAAGATTGTCGGCAGCGGTAAGATATTTGCATGACTTGGATATCAACCCTTTAAGGGCAAACATGAATGCGCATCCGAAAATACTGTATGAAAACATGTAGACGGTTACATGGGGCACAAACCAAACGCTTTGCAACGCTGGCATAAGTGTCTGGTCGTGTATTTCAGGCTTGCAAAGGTTTATGATGATAAACACGGTGGCAAGCAGGGCTGAAAACGAAAGTATCCAACGGTATCCGTATCGTAAATATACAATAAGCCCCGAGACGGCCATAAACAGTGAGTACCACAACCGCGTTTCACCCATGGTGCGTAATGGAGGACGTTGAAGTATAACCCAAAGTCCGGCAATAAAGCATGCAAATACGGCAATGCCAGTCGTTGTAGCTGCGATGGATATATTTCTGAGATTCTTGCCATTGACAAATGCTGTTATTGCTCCGGTGGCCCAAAGGACTATCGACAACATTGCAAATACAATGAAATTATTCCATCCAATCATATTATCTGATGCATTTTTTGTTTGTCTACTGAACCTCTTTTGCTCCTTGTCGCTGCATAAATGAATGTGCCGCAAAGCATTGCTACTATGCCAATGAGCAATGGGATATCCCAAGGTTGATGAACATCTTCGAGCACGGCGTAGTATGAGCCGTTGTCGGTGTTGCCATAGCTTACCAGATATATTTTCTCGTCGAGTCCGATTCGAACTGGTGAATTCACCGAGATTGAATGTTGATTGTTGTTGATATCAATGGTGGCCGAGTATTGGGCAGGCGCACCGTTTCGGTCGGCGACAATGTTGAAATCGCGCATCTTAAGTGTGAAAGGCAGGCTGTATTCGTGACCTTTATTGTCGATGGCTTTTGTGGTTTCGGAATCAGGCTCCAGTATTGTCCGCAGCTTGTACGTATCGGCAGCTCCGGCAAATCCACTCAATAAGGCAAGCCATATGCCGAAGTGGGTGAGTACAAATGTCTTGCTCTTTGATAATCCATGCTTGCAGATTCTGCGTATTATTGTCATACTAAGATTCACAAGAAGTGCTGCCAAAAGTGCAACGAATGGGATGGATGTGGGGAAACTTGTTAATCCAAGAGCTCCGGCCATCCCGTTGCTCGATGCGTCCTGCGATATGCAGCCGCCAATAATGCACCAGATTATTATGGCCGTGAGTATCAAGCACGACGTCGTTGCTGAACGCAGCTGCTTATGCCACTTTGTTGAAGAATATTCTTTTTCTGCAACCCACAGTGCCATTATTGTGGCAATTGCTATTGCGATATTTACTGGGAATGCAAATATGCTGACTTCAATGCATCCAAGCCACAATTGAAGAATAATTGCTGTAATTATGTAGATTGCTAAAGCTACAATCATATTGCGATATTTCGCCTCTTCAACTTTTTTATACTATTTTTATTATGCAAAAATAAATTATTTGTTGATAAATTGTTCGAAAATACGCATGAAAAAATCATCAAAATAAAAAACTCTTGGCATTGTTTTGCCAAGAGTTTTGCTTTAGGTGCGCACGAAGGGACTCGAACCCCCACGTCGTCAGACACTAGATCCTAAGTCTAGCGCGGCTACCAATTACGCCACGTGCGCAAATGTTTTACAAATTTAGACGTTTATTTTGTATTATCCAAATTATTGCCAAAGTTTTAATTGGTTCCGCATTTATAAATGTAATGAAAATTCATATATAATGTAGTGGATGTCAAACGGATAATAACTATATTTTAATTGAATGTTTAATATATTTACTTATTGTTTATCATTGACTTTAACACCTCGATACCCTTGTCGAGAATGGGGTCGATGCCATTTGCGGTGTCGTATGGCGATATGTCGACCTTGCATCCCTCAGATGGGTCGATGCCGAATTCGGTAAGATTCCCAGCAGGATCAAGGATTGGGCATGCTGAAAACCGGATGAGCCAGCCGTTTGGCAATTCGCTGGTAAAAGGTAATCCGCAACCGCCTCCTGTTGAGTCGCCCACAATTCGGACATTGTCGCGGTACTTCATTATAGATACAAAGTTGTTAGTAGCACTGTACGATGAACGGTTGGTAAGTATTACTATCGGTTTGATGTAACGTATTCGGTTGTCCTTAGCCGGCTCAAAGTAATAGTCGTAGGGTTCAGAGAAATCATGGTGCCCAGGACCGGTCTTATGGAGGATGGCTCCAGCATAGGTGCGTTTGTCGATGAATCGAGCCACCAGTGTTTCAACATTTGTGAGTAAGCCGCCGCCGTTGTCGCGGACATCGATAATGAGCCCGTCGGAACTGGCAAGTTCATAAAGTACATAATCGAGGTTGCCTTCGCCTATGCCGGCAGCAAAACTGCCATAATACATATAGCCGAAGTTGTTGCTCATAATTGCATATTTTATTCCAGAGCATGTCTTATAGTTAAAGTTTAAATATTTCTCCTCAACTACGCGCTGGTCATAGTTTTGTGGGTATTGGTCCCAGTATCTGTAATACGAAACGTCCCACGAACTGATAAGGTTTGTATGGCCATCCTTCAGCTCCTTAATCATTTCGGAACAAAGGGAAAAAAGTTCCTGCTGCGTCATTTCGTTTGTAACCTTGGCCCGGTATCGATTGCCCACTTCGTTCCAGTCGATGCTTTTGAAATCAAAGAAGCAGTAATTTTCGTCGATAGCCGTCCAAAGTGCGTCGAAATTGCCTACCGCATTATTGTCGAATTCTTCTTGGCTGTGACATGAGACGAGCAATGCCAACAATGATATGTAAAGAAGGTGTCTTAACTGTTTCATATCAATATAATGCTGAAATTATACGGCATCTGGCCGATGGATTAAAATCGGGTGAGATGCTTATCCAGTCGCCACCGATGCCGATTGTAAAAGTGTGGGTGCGCATCTGGGTGCTGATGTTACACACCCAACTGTTTTCAATTGTGTTTCGGTAACCCAGACGTATCACTGTATTGCCTAATCTCAGGTCGGCCGAAACAGAATTAATCATATCGAATCGGTTTCCCCACCAACCAAAGTGTGCAAGGTTGTCGCGGTTGCCTACATAAATTTCGTAGAACGATTCTCCGTAGTCGGGCGAGAAGAATACACCCATCATTGGAATGGTTGCCTGATAGCGAAACGTGATTGGCAATCGGCCAATGCGGGTGTTGTAAACTGCCATCGCCATGGGGTTGACACTAAAATTAATCTTTGCTGACACTGGATTGTTGGAATTTGCGGCATTGTAAATCACTCCACCATCAAACGAAGCGCCGCCGCCCGCCGCAATCTTCAGCGATGGCGTGACGCTCCAGCGATGAAGCATTCCCCATGCAAAGTCGACCATCAGTGAGTGCATTGTGCGATTTCTGACACGGTTTTCAACATTAGCGTATGAAACCCCTGCTCCCAAGGTCATGATCCATTTCTCAGGTGCGAATTTCATTGCCTGCATCCGTTCATATCCTATACGGGCATTAATACCAGTGTAGCGGATAGGTGTCAGGTAAGTGTCGAGTATCGAGGCACTACCAACTTCGGCAGAGTATATTGAGTTGACCGGTCGAAGCAATTTGCAACTGTCGGTGTCGGCGATATCTGCTGCCGACGCCAAAACCGTGGCGAAAGTCGCAGTGATGAGTGCGATCACTTTATTCTTTATCGTCGACATCGTCAAAAATGCTTTTTTGTCCAGTAAGTTCGTCGAATAGTTGGTTGAACGATTTTGGAGAATCGTCATTTGAAGTTTCCTGATTGTCAGGCAAGTCGATGTCTGGTGACGTTTCCTCTGGCTCGTCGACAATTTTTGGGTCGATTTCCACTATGTTCTCTATGTTATAGTTGGATATTCGTTTGCCTTTGGCCTTGAAACTTTTTTCTCCGATGAACTCTTCAGCATCGATGGTTAGTTGAGGCCGGAACGAGTCGGCGCCACCGAAAGTGACGAGGAACTGTGGATGTTTTTCGTTGCTTATCAGTTGAAGCTCTGATTTCGGGTTGCCACCTATGAAACTTTGTTTTTTGGCCGATACCTCAAACTGGAATCGTTTGATGTATTGGAATTTCTGGTCGGCATCATAGAGGATGGCTGTCCATACACTTCCTTCGATGAATTTGCCTATGTATTTAATATTTTCGTCGTAGTGGTTGCCGGCGTCGAACGAAGTGGTGTAGAATTCTCCATTGTTTAGTATCACCAGCACCTTGTCGGTGCCGTTGAATTCTCCGAGCAATTCTCCTCTACCATCGTAGTTAAGTCGGAGCACATCCCAATCGAACCATACATTGCGGCCTCCGAGAGTCGATGCTCCACGTTCCTTCAGTGTTACACGGTGAATTTCGTTCTTGGTCACTATGTTTCCTCTCGAAGCCTTGCCTTTAATTGCAATGTCGGCAAGGTCGATGTCGAATTGCAGCACTTTCAGCCTGAATTTTGGCTTCAGGGTAATGCGCAGAATCTCCGCCTCGCCGTTGGGGTTTGCGGTAAACCACCATATTTTCGAGCCGGGTGTGCCTTGAGTGAACAGATACTCTTTATCGCGAGTGATGCCAGTAACTGCAAAGCGCTTCATATATGTTATGCCGCCTTTGCCGTCTTGATATAATACATTATATATTGTACGGGTGTCGTTACGCTTGAACACGTTTAGATAAAGTATGTTTTTGCCTACATACAGTTTCTCGCACACCTTTACAATCTTGTATTTGCCATCTTTGAAGAATATGATGATGTCGTCGATATCCGAGCAGTTGCACACAAATTCATCCTTCTTGAGCGATGTGCCGATGAATCCCTCCTCTCGGTTGATGTAAAGTTTCTCATTGGCTTCAGCCACCTGTGCCGCTTCGATGTTGTCGAAGTTACGGATAATGGTACGGCGAGGAAATGCTTGTCCATACTTGTCCTTGAGTTTTTCATACCATTTTATGGTGAAATCCACGATGTGCTCAATGTCGTAATTGATATTTTCAATTTTTTCGTTTAGTGTGGCTATGTATTCGTCGGCCTTGTCGGAATTGAATTTAAGGATGCGGCGCATCTTGATTTCCATAAGGCGAAGAATGTCGTCGTTGGTGATTTCGCGGATGAAACTTGGTTTGAACGGTTCCAGACGTTTGTCGATATGAGCGACTGCAGCCTCCATTGTTTTGCTCTGTTCGAATTCCTTATCCTTATATATGCGCTGTTCGATGAATATTTTCTCGAGCGAACAGAAGTGGAGCGATTCGAGCGCTTCATCTTTCTGGATTTGCAACTCTTTCTGAAGCAGATTTTTTGTGCGGTCGACACTGTAGCGCAACACGTCGGACACTTTCATGAAGTGAGGCTTATTGTCGCGGATAACACAGCAGTTGGGCGAGATGCTTACCTCGCAGTCAGAAAATGCGTACAGGGCATCTATAGCCTTGTCGGACGATGTGCCAGGCTGAAGGTGGACAACAATCTTGGCTGTTTCGCTGGTGTTGTCGTCTACTTTGCGAATCTTTATTTTCCCTTTCTCTCCGGCTTTAATTATCGATTCGATGAGTGTGCCGGTGGTCTTGCCATAGGGTAGGTCGCTGATAACAAGCGTCTTGTTGTCGATTTTGTCGATTTTCGCTCTCACTTTCACCGAACCACCGCGTTCACCGTCGTTGTATCGGCTTACGTCGATGTATCCGCCTGTTTGGAAGTCGGGATAAAGTGCGAATTCCTCATTGTTCAGGTATGCCACGGCTGCATCAATGATTTCGTTGAAATTATGTGGGAGAATTTTCGAAGCCAAACCCACAGCAATACCCTCAACACCCTGTGCCAAAAGAAGCGGGAACTTGACCGGCAGGGTTACAGGTTCCGGCTTACGACCATCGTACGATACTGTCCAGTCGGTTATTTTAGGGTTGAATACAGTTTCGAGTGCAAATTCCGAAAGTCGTGCCTCGATGTAACGAGGTGCAGCAGCGCTGTCGCCGGTGAGTATATTACCCCAGTTACCTTGTGTTTCAATCAGTAATTCCTTTTGCCCCAATTGAACTAATGCATCGCCTATAGAAGCATCACCATGAGGGTGATATTGCATAGTGTTACCCACAATGTTGGCCACTTTGTTGAATCGTCCGTCGTCGAGTTCGTTCATCGAGTGGAGAATGCGCCGTTGCACGGGCTTGAGCCCGTCCTCGATATGTGGCACAGCCCGTTCGAGAATAACGTATGAGGCATAATCGAGAAACCAGTTCTGGAACATCCCCGATAATTGCGTTTTTTTGTCTAAAGGAATATGATATGATGAATGCGCTTGGGTTTCGCTTTCATCATGTGTTTCGTCGAAGATTTCGTTGTTTTCGTCGATATCAGCCATTATTTGTTGTTTAAGATTAAAAATGAGGCAAAATGCTATTATGTTTTTTTAATCGTCTTATAGCACAAAGCATTGGCAAAAATAAGAAATTTATCGAAAAAAATCATTTACTTTGCACACGAAATAATCGCTGAAAGCTCAGAAAAGGCTTTTTGCTTGCATTTTGATTAATTTTCAACTTTAATTATCAATAAAAACAATGGCTCAACAAGAAGACCAGTTTAAGAAAATCGTTTCACACGCCAAGGAATACGGTTTTGTTTTCCCATCGAGTGAGATTTATGATGGGTTGTCTGCTGTATATGATTACGGACAGAATGGTGTAGAATTGAAGAATAACATTAAGCGCTATTGGTGGGAAGCCATGACGTTGCTTCATGAAAATATTGTGGGTATTGATTCGGCTATATTCATGCACCCAACAATCTGGAAAGCTTCTGGCCACGTTGACGCTTTCAACGACCCTTTGATTGACAACCGCGATTCGAAGAAGCGCTATCGCGCCGATGTTCTCATCGAGGACGAGATGGCAAAGTTCGACGAGAAGATTGACAAGGAAGTAGCCAAGGCTGCAAAACGTTTTGGCGATTCGTTCGACGAAGCTCTTTTCCGTCAGACTAATCCTCGTGTAGTAGAGCTTGCCAAGAAGAAAGAAGTGCTCCATGAGCGTTTCAGCAAGGCGATGAACGACAACGACCTTCAGGAACTACGTCAGATTATTCTCGACTATGAAATAGTGTGTCCTATTAGTGGCACTCGCAACTGGACTGAAGT